>VAZS01000350.1 GCA_005884855.1 Alphaproteobacteria bacterium
CGCCCTCGCTCGCCAAACGCACCGTGGCTATGGCGCTCGATGGCGTCGTGACGAATCTCGCCGATCCGATCGAGCATGACGCGAAAATCGAGTTCATTGCCCGCGACGATGGCCGCGCGCTGGAACTGATCCGACATGATGCCGCCCACGTGCTGGCCGAAGCGGTGCAGTCGTTGTGGCCTGGCACGCAGGTCACCATTGGTCCTGTTATCGAGAACGGCTTCTATTACGACTTCTTCCGCAACGAGCCGTTCACGCCGGAAGATTTCGCCGCGATCGAAAAGAAGATGCGCGAGATCATCGCGCGCGACAAACCCTTCACCAAGGAAATCTGGACGCGCGAGCAAGCCAAGCAGGTGTTCCGCGACAACGGCGAGATGTTCAAGGTCGAACTGGTCGACGCAATCCCGGCTGACCAGACCATCAAAATCTACAAGCAGGGCGACTGGTTCGATCTGTGCCGCGGCCCGCATATGACATCCACCGGCAAGATCGGCAACGCTTTCAAACTGATGAAGGTGGCCGGCGCGTATTGGCGCGGCGACAGCAAGAACCCGATGCTGACGCGGATCTACGGGACCGCCTTTGCCCGCCAGGAAGAGCTCGATGCCTATCTGAAGCAAATTGAGGAAGCCGAGAAGCGCGATCACCGAAAGCTCGGCCGCGAGCTTGATCTGTTTCACTTCCAGGAAGAAGGGCCCGGCGTGGTGTTCTGGCACGCAAAGGGCTGGACCATCTTCCAGGCGGTGATCGCCTATATGCGCCGCAGGCTTTCAGGAGACTATAGCGAAGTCAACGCGCCGCAGATTCTTGACAAGTCGCTGTGGGAGACCTCGGGTCATTGGGACTGGTACCGCGAGAACATGTTCGCGGCACAATCCGCCGGCGACGAGGCGGAGGACAAGCGCTGGTTTGCGTTAAAACCGATGAACTGTCCCGGGCATGTGCAGATCTTCAAGCATGGACTGAAGAGCTATCGCGACCTGCCCTTGCGCTTGGCCGAATTCGGCGTGGTGCATCGCTATGAGCCGTCAGGTGCGATGCACGGGCTGATGCGGGTGCGCGGATTTACCCAGGATGACGCGCATGTGTTCTGCACGGAAGCGCAGCTCGCCGACGAGTGCCTCAAGATCAACGATTTGATCCTCTCGACTTACGCCGATTTTGGATTTGAAGGCGAACTCACGGTCAAACTGTCGACCCGGCCGGATAAGCGGGTCGGCACCGACGAGATGTGGGATCACGCCGAGCGCGTCATGGCGACGGTGCTTTCGCAAATCGAGGCGCAAAGCCACGATCACCGCATCAAAACTTCGATCAATCCCGGCGAAGGCGCCTTCTACGGTCCCAAATTTGAATACGTGCTGCGCGATGCTATCGGCCGTGACTGGCAATGCGGCACCACGCAGGTCGACTTCAACCTGCCGGAGCGGTTCGGCGCCTTCTACATCGACGCGGACGGCTCGAAGAAAGTGCCGGTGATGGTGCACCGTGCGATCTGCGGTTCAATGGAGCGTTTCATCGGCATATTGATCGAACACTATGCGGGCAATTTCCCGCTGTGGCTGGCGCCGGTTCAGGCGGTGGTCACCACGATAACTTCGGAGGGCGACGAGTATGCCAAAGTCGTTGCGGCCGCGGCGCGGCGCGCCGGCCTTCGCGTCGACATCGATCTGCGCAACGAAAAGATCAACTACAAAGTCCGCGAACATTCGCTGGCGAAAATCCCGGCGCTTCTCGTCGTCGGCAAGAAGGAAGCCGAGACGCATTCGGTTTCGATCCGGCGGCTCGGCAGCGACGGCCAAAAGGTGATGCCAACGGATGAAGCCATAGCGGCGCTGGTCGATGAAGCGACCCCGCCGGATGTAAAGCGGGCGCGAGCGAAACCTTAGAACGCCCGCTCCGGGCTCGCATGCCCGGGCTCGCATGGCAAGCAATCGTACCTATTTGCTTGACCAAGAACCTTTTAGTGCCCGACCAGAGAGACTGCCGTGCCGGACGCCGTCGACCTCCTGAAAACTCGCCGATCGATAAAACCGCGGGAGATGAGCGTTCCGGGGCCCTCGCCCGCCGAGCTGGAAACAATCCTGACCATCGGTGCGCGGGTGCCCGACCACGGCAAGCTGGCGCCGTGGCGCTTCATCGTGTTCGAGGGAGACGCGCGGGCGCGGGCCGGCGAGATCATCGCAGAAGTGTTCGCGCGGAAAAATCCTAATGCCCAAGCTGGCGAGATCGAGATCGAGAAGCGCCGGCTCACCGATGCGCCGCTGGTAATTGGCGTCGTCAGCTTTACCAGGCCGCATCCAAAGGTGCCCTCATGGGAGCAGGAGCTCTCAGCGGGCGCCAGCGCGATGAACATCGTCACCGCGGCAACTGCGCTCGGCTATGGCGCGTGCTGGTTGACCGGATGGTTCGCGTTCGATCGCGACGTGCTCGATGGACTGGGGCTGAAGGCGGACGAAAAGCTCGCCGGCTTCATCCATATCGGCACGGCATCGAGACCCAGCGAAGATCGTCCGCGCCCTGCCCTTTCCGAGATCGTGACGCGGTTCTAGCAAGCGCGATTAGCGCGCGACGACCTCGATCTCGCCGTCGACGCCGTTGACGACGCTGAAAGGACGTTCGTACACCTTGCCCTCGTTCTTGGCCATTGCGCGATATTCGCCTTCCGACAGCACGACCCGGGGGAATGCGCCGATCGATTCCTTGATAACATCGCCGCCGGGCGTAATCACAGACCAGGCGGTGTTCGCCAAGGCCTCGCCGCCTTTGTCGCTGACCAGTTTCAAGGTAATCACGGCGGCTCGATGGGTGATGGTCACGTCGGTCAGCTTGCCGGCCTGAACGCGGATATCCGAGCGGACCACGGAATTCGCGTCGCCATAATTGGAAGTGATGTAGTAGGTGCCTTCCGGCAGCAGCGCGACATCTCCCGCGGCGACGTTTGGCAACAGCGAAGCGCGCTCGCCTATTTCAAACTGGCTGCCCTTGTGGATCGCGAACGAGATCTGGTTCTGCGGGATCTTGCTGGCGCCGACGCGCCCTTCGATGCGCAGTCCACCAGCCGGAAGCAGGAAGGACTCCCGGTCGGTCTCGGGCTTGAGCGTCACGGCGCGGACCGCGCTGACTAGTCCGAACGCTACATGGACCACGTAGCTGCCCGGCGGCAGCACGATGTTTGGGCTGGCCCCGCGATCCTCACGAATCAGTTTGAAGGTACCGGTCTCGTCGGGCCGATCCGAAAACACCCGCCACACCAACCCGCTGGTGATGACCGGCAGGTCCTTGCCGTAACGCGCGGTCAGCGACAGCATCCCTTGGCCAGGCGCCGCAGCACCTTGGGGAGCGAGCAGGGGCGGCACGGCCGCGATGGAGGGTTGCGCCAACGGCGTGTTCAGCGTCGTAATCGTTGCCGGACCGGAGGGTGGGGCCAGATTCATGGCCGGGCCCGAAGTTTCCGGCACCAATGCCGGCGGAACCGGCGGCGGCCGATCGCTGAACATTTGCGCCGTGGCCGGCGTCATCCCGGAGATGATCCAGCCCGCGAGCGCAAGCGCCAGCACCAGGCGCTCGTCCCGCCTGGATTGATCAATGCCGTCAGCCCCGGAAGCCATGGCATGGTTTTCACTGAAAACGAGGCAAATTCAAGCCTGAAGGCTAACGGGCGGCGCAAGGAACCTGCAGCAAGTCCGAAGTGTTACTCCGCCAGCCGCAATGCAGTCACAAACGATGCCTAGCCCCGAGTGACGGCACGAACTATGCTTGTGATGCATACGGCCGAGCCATGGCGGCTAGCCTCGCGCCCAGGAGACCCCAGGTGCTTGAAATGTTGATGGGAGGCAGCCACAACGGCTCTGAACCCGCCGGGTCTGAACCCGCGGACAAGGTGGGTCTTGGCAGCATCAGGCGTCCGGTTATCGGCCTGGCCCTTGGCGGCGGCGCGGCACGCGGCTTCGCCCATATCGGTATCATCAGGACGTTGATTGCTCATGGCATCGTTCCCAACGTTGTGGTCGGCACCTCGATAGGCGGCGTCGTCGGGGGCGCCTATGCCGCGGGCCAACTGGACGCGCTGGAAGATTGGGCGCGCAGCCTGCAGCCGCGGAATATTTTGAGCTATCTCGATATCCGGCTCAACGGTTCAGGCCTGATCGGCGGAGCCAAGCTTGCGGCGCAATTGGAGACCGCCATCGGGCAGACCCTGATCGAGGACTTGCCGCTGAAATTTGCGACCGTGGCGACCGAAGTCCGCACCGGCCATGAAATCTGGCTGACCCATGGCCGCATCGTCGATGCGATGCGCGCCTCTTACGCGCTGCCCGGGATCTTTTCGCCGGTGCTGGTAGGTGATCGTTGGCTGGTTGACGGCGCTTTGGTGAACCCGGTGCCGGTGTCGGCTGCGCGCGCGCTCGGCGCGGAAATCGTGATCGCGGCCAACCTCTCGAGCGACGTCTTCACTCATAGCACTACAATCTATTCTTATGGCGCAGCAGCACATCCGCCCGATGTCCTGATCGAGGCTACGCCTCCGAGACGCGGCTTAGGCAAATTTTTTTCCGCCGAGCGCACCATGAAGCGCGAGTTTTTCGGCGGCGGCGGACGGCCGGGCATCTCGAGTGTGATGGTGGACGCCTTCAACATCATGCAGGACCGCATCACCCGCGCCCGCCTCGCCGGCGATCCGCCCGACCTGTTGATCACGCCCCGGGTCGGCCAAATCGGCTGGTTCGATTTCCATCGCGCCAACGACCTGATCGCGTTCGGCTCTCGCGCCGCCGAACGAGCGATCGAACCCATTCAGGAAGCGATCCAGATTCTTGCGCCTGAATCGGGCAAGGCAAACACGACGCTCGAGAAGGCGCCCTGATCGGTCGAGCTCCGATCAGGCGGTCTTGATGTACTCGCGCAAGGCCTCCTGCTCCATCTCGTATTCCTTGACGCGCCATTTGACGATGTCGCCGATCGAAATCAGGCCAACCACAATGCCTTCCTCTATCACCGGCAAATGCCTGAACTTGCCCAACGTCATCATTTCCATGATCGCGGCGACCGTGTCGGACTGCCTGCAGCTGACGACCTTGCGGGTCATGACTGCGCTGACCGGTTCATCAAGGACCTGGGCTCCGCGTTCCCCGAGCACGCGCACGATGTCACGCTCCGACAGAATGCCATCGATACGGCCCTTGCTCATTACGAGTACCGCGCCGATTTTTCGCTCGCTCAGAACCTTGATCGCAGCCGACAGCTTGGCGTCCGGCTCGACGCTCTCAATCTGATGGCCTTTTGAATCGAGAATTGCACGTACCGTCATTGTCGTCTCCCTGAAGCGGATCGCGCTCTTCAGCGACGCGATCTTTATTCGTTCGAGTCTTCAATCAACAGTTTTGGCGGCGCTGTCTTTGTTGCAGCGCGTTCGGCAATGCACGGACATAAGCACCGTCCCTGGCCGGTGCCTTGCCTCGTAAGACCAGCGATGATGAATGAAATCGCGTTTCGCCGCAAGCTATGATCAGCCGCGACGCGACAGGTCTTGGGCCGGCGCGACGCCGGCGCGCGGCACCGGATCGAACAGTGAAAACAAAAGGAGACCTGCGAAAAATCCGCCTATATGCGCCTGCCAGGCCACCATGGCACCATCCGCGCCGATTGCGATTGAGCCGACGCCGAAAACGATATTGACGCCGAACCAGACGGCCAGAAAGGCCAATACGCGCGGGTTGCGCAGTGCACGCGTCAGCGAAAGCGCGGGTACCGTTGCTGCGGCGTCGGCATCGCCTCGGCTGAACGAAAGGAAGCTTCCCTGCACGAACGCAAACCGGATGGCGGCCGCCATGGTGCCGGAGACCGACGCCGACGCGCCGATCATCGGGGCGATAGCGTGCTCATGGGTAACAAGATGAGCCAGCGCGCCAGCGACCGCCGTCACCGCCATGAACAGGAAGAACCGGATCGCGCCGAAGCGCCGCGCCAGTGCGCTGCCGAATGGCAACAGCCAAAGCACGTTGAAAGCGATGTGGCTGAGGTTGGCGTGAAGCAGTGAATAAGTAACAAAGCTCCAAACCTTGGCGCCAGTGCCGCCGGGAAAATCAATCGCCAGCAGCGTTGAATCGTAGCGCTTCGGAATGAACCCGAACACGTCGATGGTCCAGTTTTCCAATTCAGGCGGCAGCAATACCCGCAGGTGGATCACGGCCAGCACCAGCACATACGCGGTCAGCGCGCCGGGCAGCGTCAGGATCGGTTCGCGCGGGCTTTCCGGCGGCATTTCTGGCAGGGATTCCAAGAGCTCAAAACCTGAAGCGAGCGGCTCACGCGAGCGGTTGCCCCCCATAAGCGGCTTGGCCGTGCGGCGCAAGCGCGCGTTGGCGGAGGGAGCAGGAAAGCGCGGACTTTCGAGCCGGCTGTTTTGTTTGCGTTGCGGAGCGCTCGTCGAGAGCGCCGCGGCAGGTTTATAGTTACGAACGTGTTTATTTCAGCCCTGATTCATCAACTTTGAGCTGCTGTTGGATTTACACGTTTAACTTCGCTTTAGAGTTGTGGGTGGGACAACGGGGAAGAAAAAGTGAGTTCCACACCCCGGTCATGTTGCACAGCCAAGATCTCAGATTGAGTGACAGCCACGAACTCGCATCGGCAGCCGAGGGCGGTCAATTATCGGCAGCCCTGCTTATCGATGACGAAATCGTGCGTTATGGCATGGAGTGGCGAACAGATGGCAGCGCCGCAATTCTCAAGTTCGCGCCAGAAATCGAGCAGCGTTTCGAAGCCGACACCCGCGTCGAGCGAAGTCGCGAACTACGATTGACCATTGCTTTTGGGATTGGCTTTTACCTTTTGACGGGCGTCACGGACTTTGTCCTTGTTCCGGACGTCGGAGCGAGTGCGCAGGGCATAAAGGCGCTCGTAGCAGCCCTGATCGTTATACCGGTCCTGTTTGTAGCCCGGCTCCCTCCCCGAGTTCGGGAGATAATCGCTACATTTGTGGCGATCCTTGCGATCACGAGTCTTGCAACAATTGCAAATAGTTCCTCCGCGCCCCTCGCGCCGTTTTCGTTCGTGACTGCCGCGTTAGCTCTGATTTACGCCAACACTACGTTTCCGCTTCAGTTCAGATATGCCGTCGTTTGCTCCGCTGCTTGCTGCGGAGTCATGAGTTTGGAGCTTTATCTCAACAGCGAAATCGGCACGGCCCTGAGTTGCATGCTTGCATTTCAAACTTTGGTGGGAGGCACTTTTAGCCTGATCACCAGTTACCGAATCGAAAGAAGCACGCGCTTGAGCTATTTGTTGTCCTCGCGGGAAGGGCTACGCCTTCAAATGCTCGCTGCCGAGCGAGAAAGGCTGACGGCTCTCTCGAACACCGACGAGCTTACCGGCCTGGTTAACCGCCGGCATTTCGATCGTGAAAGCGCAGCAGCTCTTTCAAGCTCGACGAATGCTGGTAAGGACGTGGCTCTTCTGTTCATCGATGTAGATCATTTTAAACGGTATAATGATCACTATGGGCACCATGCAGGAGACGGATGTCTCCGCGCAGTGGCTTCGGCCATATCCGAAGCGTTGCGTGGTACAGACACGATGGCCGCACGGTATGGCGGTGAAGAATTCGCAATCCTGCTGCTGGATGTGACGCAAGCGGAGTCTCAGATGATTGCCGACCGGGTGTGCAGGTCAGTGTCGGCGCGATCCCTGCAGCACCTGAACAGAAAAGACAGCCTCAATCTCGTTACGATCAGCGTCGGCGTGGCGTGCGGAAGCATTGGTGGTGGCATCACCCTAGACGGGTTGATTGAGAGCGCTGACATCGCCCTGTATGCCGCAAAGCGCGGAGGGCGAAATCGCGTCCAATTCAATCTCGCGCAAGCCGCCGCCTAAGTAGTCGCGCTCTCGCCAAGGTGGTGGCGTTGGTTCGCCGCTGGTCGCGAACGGCACTGTGCGACCGATTGGCGCACTAGACTCCGATGCCATTCGATGGCCATGCCCTCGGCCACACACGTTCCTGCACTGCCGACAAACAGAGACATTCCGGAGGGCGAGCGCGGCGGGTAAAAACAGCGTGAGTTCTCTGATTGGCCAATGATCGGGACCGTATTTTCCTCCGCGAAATGAACGATTTTGCCCGCCAGTGCGTTGGTGCGGCAGTTCCACTTTTGCGAGCGGGAAGCGATACCGCCTGCCATGATCAAATCAGCGATCGTCCGCACCGTCGATTACTGCGCCCGATACCGGTGGACGGTGGTCATTGCCGGAACCCTGCTGATGCTTGGAGCTGTGGCTTTCGACGCCGCAAAATTCTCTGTCAATACCGATATTGAGGCACTGATTTCCGAGAACCTCGGCTGGCATCAGCGCCAGGTGGCTTTATCGAGGGCCTTTCCCCAGAAAGGCATTTCGGTCATCGTGAAAGCGCCCTCCGCGGAAAACGCCGAATTGGCGACCAACGCCCTGGCGCAACGTCTGTCAGAGAATCCAAACCTGTTTCCGCTGGTGGGACAGCCGGACAGCGGCGATTTTTTCGAGCGCAACGGGCTGTTGTTCGGTTCTCCAGCCGAGGTCAGGAAAAATGCCGAGGGATTGGCGCAAGCGCAGCCCTTCATCGCAACGCTTGCAAGCGATCCCAGCCTTCGCGGCGTGATGAAGGCGCTCGGTTTTGTGAGCGATGGAATCCGGCGAGGCAGGATCAAACTCGATCAGCTCCGATGGCCGCTCTCGCTTGCGGATCAAACCTTGAATGACGTTCTGGCGGGGAAGCCGGCTACATTTTCCTGGGAGGAGCTGCTGCAGGGCCACAAGCTGCGTCCTGACGAGCTGCGGCACTTCATTGAAGTTCAGCCTGCGCTCGATTTTTCACAGCTCCAGCCCGGACACAAGGCGAGCGAGGGCATTCGCCAGGCGGCAGCCGATCTGGATCTGAAGGGCAAATTCGGCGCGACCGTCGACCTGACCGGCCAGGTGCCGATGAACGACGAACAGTTCTCGGTCATTAGACACAGCGCATTGCGCGACACACTGGCGGCGGTGATCGGTGTTTTGATCGTTCTCTGGCTGGCGCTTCGCTCGTGGAAGATCATCATCGCCGTTTTCTTCAGTTTGATGGTGGGACTTGCGGCGACCGCTGCCATTGGGCTCGCGATGGTCGGCTCTTTCAATTTGATATCGATCGCGTTCTTTGTGCTGTTTGTCGGTCTTGGAGTCGATTTCGGTATCCAATTCAGCGTGCGTTATCGGAGCGAGCGGCACGACCGCGATGGGTTACGTGAGGCTTTGCGATGGGGCGCCCGCAAGGCCGGCAATCCTCTCGCGCTCGCGGCGGCAGCGACCGCCGTCGGCTTTTTTTCATTTCTGCCGACCAGCTATCGCGGGCTTTCGGAGCTGGGATTGATCGCCGGCTGCGGCATGCTGATCGCGTTCTTGTGCAGCATCACCTGTGTACCGGCGATGCTAGCCTTGCTCAATCCTCCGGGCGAAGCAGCTCCGATCGGATTCCGCAGCCTCGCTCCCCTCGATGAATTTCTTCAGCGGCACCGTATCGCCATCGTCGCCGGCACCATCCTCATCGTGCTGGCCGGCACGCCGCTATTGCTGCATTTGCGTTTCGATTTCAATCCCGTCGATCTGCAGAGCCCGGAGTCCGCCTCGGTCGTCACCTACCGTGAACTGCAACATGATCCGCAAACCAGCGGCAACGATGCCGAGATCCTGGCTCCATCGCTCGAACAGGCCGATGCCGTGGCAAAGCGGTTGGCCGCCCTACCCGAGGTCTCCCGGGTGTTGACGCTAAGTAGCTTCATTCCCGTCGACCAAGAGCAGAAAATCGCGGCCTTGAAGGGCGCTTCGCAACGACTTGGCCCGGTGCTCTCTCCACCAAGGCAGCAGCCATCGCCGACCGATCAGGACAATGTTGCCGCGATCCAGAGAGCAGCCGAGGACCTTTTGAGGGCTGCCGGTCAGTCTAGCGGGGCGGAAGCTGAGGCCGCCCGGCGCGTTTCCGGTTTGCTCAAACGACTTGCAAGCGCAGATGCGGGTGTCAGGGCCAAAGCGGAAAACGCGCTGGTACCGCCGCTGATTCATGATCTTGAGCGGCTTCGCAAGAGCCTTGCTCCCGAAGTGGTGACCGCCAAAACGCTGCCGCCAAATCTGGTACGCGATTGGGTATTGCCTGACGGCAGGGCCCGCGTTCAGGCGTTGCCGAAGGGAGACCCCAACGACACCAATGTGCTGCGGGAATTTGCGACGGCGGTTCTTCGCGCCGAACCATCGGCTGCGGGGCCCGCGGTAAGCTATTATGAATCGGGCAGGACCGTGACAACCGCTTTCATGGAAGCGGGTGTTATGGCGCTGGTCGCGATCACCATTCTGCTGTTTATCGCCTTGCGGCGTCTGACAGACGTACTCCTGACGCTCGTCCCTCTGTTGCTCGCCGGGGTCGTCACGCTTGAGATTTGCGTACTGGACGATCTCCCGCTCAACTTCGCGAACATCATCGCGCTGCCGCTGCTGCTCGGCGTCGGCGTCGCGTTCAAGATCTATTACATCATGGCATGGCGCGCCGGAAAAACCGGCCTGCTGCAATCCACGCTGACCCGGGCCGTTGTGTTCAGCGCCATGACCAATGCCATTGCATTCGGTAGCATGTGGTCCTCGAGCTATCCCGGCATGTCGAGCATGGGCAAATTGATGGCGCTGGCGCTCATATGCACGATGGCCGCCGCAGTGCTGTTTCAGCCGGTTCTGATGGGGCGGCCCAGGCAGGTGAAGCAGGTTTCGGAGTCCGTCGAAGATCTGTCAGAGGCCGCGGAGTGAATCTGGCGCGCCAAAAGTAGCAAGTCAGCCTCGATCTCCAACTGCATGGTTAATTTAACCTTAACGGCGCAAATGCCGGTGCCAAACCGTCGGAAATCAGCCGGGAGTTCTATGCATATTGGGACAACGCGCGCGGGGATGCGCCCGCGCCGGACCGCGCGGAAATCGAGCCCGGCGCCGTACGCGAACTGCTCGGCGACGTGTTCGTCCTGTCCTACGATGCAGGCGCCGGTTACCCGTTTCGCGTCGCGGGCACCCGGGTTTGCGCCCTGCTCGGCTGTGATCTGAAGGACCGAAGTTTCTCGGCGCTGTTCGATGCGCAATCGCGCCGGGAGATCGAGGACATTATCTCGGTGGTGACGGAGGAGACCCTGGCCGCGGTCGCAGGCATAACAGCGATTTCGCAAGATGGCTCGACTGCGCATCTGGAATTGCTGCTTTTGCCGTTCAACACCCGCGCCCACGCGCCAGTCAGCCTCACAGGATTGTTGGTGCCTTTCGAAGGCGAACACACCCTGCTGCGGGATTTCAAACTTACCTCGTTCCGCTATCTCGGCCAGCAATCCCAGAAGCTCCTTCCTCGCGCGCTGCGGAAACTGGCGGTCGCGCGCGGCTTCATGGTTTATGAGGGTTTGCGATAGAGTGGGCGGGCATGCCGCAAATTATTCGGTTAGCTCCGGCCACGGTATAATCGTGGATTTCACAGTCTTCATGGCCATCGCGTCCGCAACTGCCTGGCCGACGCCCTCTTCCGAAAATGGATAAATCGTCTGCATCTCCAGCCAGGGATATTTGCCACGAGTGCGATACAGCATATCGACCCCGAGCGGCAGATCGTTGCCCGTAAAGCCCCACGAGCCGAGAACGTTGAGATCCTTGGTGCAGATCCGGTGCCAGGACGTATTGATCGAGCCCGCATCTGTGAACTGGCCCATCTCGACATAGGTCCCACCGTCGCGCAGCATCTCGATCCCTTCCGGGCCGGCGCTCGGATGTCCTGAGCAGTCCATAACCAGATCGGCGCCGAAACCGCCGACGATATCGCGAACCTTCTTGATGCGCGCTTCCGGGCTCTTGACCTGTTCAATATCGACGGTCGTTTCCGCGCCGAATTTGCGCGCGAGCTCAAGGCGCGGGATCTCCGGCGCGCCCACGCAGATCACGCGGCCCGCCCCCATCTCCTGCGCGGCCGCCACTGCCAGAATTCCGATTGGGCCGGAGCCCTGGATCACGACGGTGTCGCCCCAGGTGAATCCACCGGCGCGAGCGGCGCGGTTAAATGCGCGTATGCAGGACGTCAAAGGCTCCGATAGCGCGCCGAGCCGCAGCGACATCTCATCAGGCAGCTTATAGATCTTAGTACCAGGCAGCATCTCGAGATCGACGTAGACATATTCGGCCCAGCCACCCCACAGATGCGGCGCCTTGTCGAAGCCGAGATAGCGGCCGTAATAGACCGGCGTCAGGCATTTATTGGCGCTTTGAGGGTAGTGAATGCAATAATAGCAATGGCCGCATGGCATCAACGGCGGGATCATCACCTTGGATCCCACCTTGAGCGGCTTGCTCATGAAGTCTTCATTGAATTCCGATCCGACCTCGACCAGCACGCCGCCGATCTCGTGACCAAGCGTGAACGGCCATGGCAACGGCTTCGGCCAGTGGCCTTTGAGGATGTGCAGATCGGTACCGCAAACGCCGCAGGCGCCAACCTTGATCAGCGCGGCCTTCTTTGGAATTTTCGGCCAGGGCACTGAGCGGATCACCGGCCGCGCATCGGGACCTTCGTAGGTGCATACGCGAATCTGTTGCATGGGCTTCCCTGGCCTTTTTTTGTTTGTTGATGACGCAGGCGAAACGATATTCGAGACCGAGCGCCATGCCAATGTTGCGGTCCTGCAGCCCCACCAGGAGAACGCGTATTGACTGAGGCGGACATGCCGCTAACGCCTCGTTAACCCTGCCGGACATAGGGTGGGTGATATTGTGATCCGCGTTGTCGGGTGGCGAAGATGGCGTTGGCGATCAAGAAATCCATAGTTCCGTCCGCCGAAGAGCGCCGACGCTTTCAGCGGGTCAAGATCCACCTGCTTGGCCGCTACATGCTCCCCGACCGCCGTGAGTTTCCCTGCCAGATTATCAATATGTCTCCGGGCGGGCTGGCCCTGCTGGCTCCAGGCATCGGCAATGTCGGCGATCGCGTGATCGCCTACCTCGATCATATCGGCAGGGTGGAAGGCAAGACACGCAACCCGATTGCGCTGCTTACGCTCGAGGACGGCACCAAGATGACTTGCCGGATTATCGACATGTCGCTGTCCGGCGCCGCGATTGCCGCGGAAAACCGCCCGCCGCTGAAATCCATCGTCCTGCTCGGCAAGGTGCAGGCCAGGGTCGTGCGAAATCTCGACGAAGGCTTCGCGCTCGAGTTCGTGCACCAGCAGATTGTCGAAACCCTCGAAGACAGCGTTACCGCCCGGTAAAGCGTCCCGCCTCTCCATTTCCATGCTTCTAAAGGTCGAAGAAACGGTGTCCGCCTTTGCGGCACGCCGCCTTCGAGCGTTCTGCGGCGGCCTGTCGGTTAACGCGACGGGCTTTAGCCTGTCGAAAAGCTGAGAAAGCAGGGCGTTGCCCGGTTAATCCGTAAAATTTGAATCAATTACAGCTCTCTAAAATTTTAATCAAACTTACTTCAAGTATAGATCTAATTTGCTGCGCTTTTGACTTTCATTTGTCTCACATCTACTTGGCTTACTTAGCGGCGGCGCAAAACCTTTGTGCGAAACGTGGTCCCAACAAGAAACGGGGGCCACAATGCTTGGGTTAAGGGGAGACGGGAGAGGATTGGCGATTGTTGCCGTCCTCTTGGGATTGAGTGCGCCGGCGCAAGCCGGTGACGAACGGGTTTTCTATGCCAGTCTTGGCGACGTCGCGCGAGCGCCGATCGGCTGGGTTGAGTTTTGTGCCGAAAATCCCGGCGATTGCCAGGGCGGCGGGTCACAGCCGCGCGACATCGTAATGTCGCAGGCGGCTTGGCGGGATCTGCTGCGCGTCAACCGCTGGGTCAACGAATCCATCAAGCCGATGACCGACATGGATCATTGGGGCGTGATCGAGAAGTGGTCATTGCCGACAGACGGTTATGGCGACTGCGAGGACTACGTGCTGTTGAAGCGCAAGATGCTGATCGACGCCGGGTGGCCACGCGCGGCCCTGCTGATCACGGTCGTGCGCGACAAGAAGGGCGAAGGTCACGCGGTGCTCACGGTGAAGACCGACAAGGGCGAGTTCATCCTCGACAACCAAAACGAAAACGTCGTGGCCTGGACCGAGACTGGATACCGCTTCGTCAAGCGTCAGTCGCAGAGCGATCCGAATGTATGGGTCTCGCTAGGTGACAGCCGCCCGGCGATGGCTACCGCCAGCGCAAGAGATCGCTGAGAAAGCAATTTATCGACAAGGAGACACGCGACCCGGTCACATCCCCACCCCTCCCCGTCCCAGACCGGATCGCGCGCGGCCAGCTCTCCCCCAAGGGCTGGCCGCACCCCTTTTTGCGTTGCCGTAAGCACTGTTTTGTCTGGGCCCCACGCCCGCCCCTGTGGTAAGCCCGGGAACCTTCACATTCCGGCGGGTTTTGAAGTCCCATGATCGAAGTCACATCTCAGGATGCGAAGACAGGCGGTATGGCGCGTATCGGATCGCAGCCGATTGCACTCGCTGCCGGGGTGCTCGTCGTCATCGTAGTCGGCATCAGCGCAATCGCGCTATGGCGCGCTTACACCGGCGTTTCCCCCGAACAGGAGCGTGTCGTTGCTGCCCGCCAATTGCAGGTTCGGACTGCGCAGGCCTCCGAGCAGCTGGTGGAGAAAACCAAAGGTCTGGAAGCTACCCAGCAGGAATCGATCGACCAGTTGCAGGTCGTTCAGGATCAGTTGCAAACCGTGAAGCGTCTTCTCTCCGGGCAGCAGGCTGACGCGAAGCGGCTCACTGAGCAGGTTGCTGGTCTCACTGAGGCGATCGACGGTTTGCGGCAGTCTTTCGCAAGCACCCAGGCTAGCGAAGGTGGCCCCTCTTCTGTTCGCAACAAATCGATCCGAACCAGATCCCACGCGACCAGGAACGCCCATCGCAAGCGTGCCAAGTCGCGGAGTTGACGGTTTCGACCCGCCGTCGGATTCGGAAATGCCATAGCAAGGATCGTGGCCAACGTCATCAAGCCGCTGATCGCCGACCCGCCGATGTAGGCTGCAGTGTGAGCTTGCCGTCACACCACGAACGACCAGCGGCGGAGCGCGTCGCGGCATCGGCAATCCCGAAGATGAGTCCGCATAGCCTGAGGAATTATCCAGCCCGAATGGGATCCTGAATATTGGGGGCGCACCTGCGACAGGAGTGTGTGCCATGTTCAGGAAAATGTTGATCGGCCCTGCTACCATGACGGCAATCGGCCTTGCGTCGATGCCGATGAATGCTTCCGCGCGTGGCGGCGGACATGGCGGCGGTTTCGACGGCAGCGGCGGCTTCCATGGTGATATGGCCATGCGCGGCCCAACTGGCGGGTTTGGTGCGATGCGGTTTGCTGCCACGCCCAGCAGAACAGGTTTCGGCGGAATGTCTGGCGGAGGCTTCCACCATCACAACTTCCACCATCGCCACTTCCCGCAACTTCATCTCGTTCGGGATCGTCGCGCCCTATGCCTATGCGGATTATCCGTACGATGATTGCTACGACTTGGTGCGGGTGCGAACGTATTATGGCTGGTGCCGGCGGCGTGTATCTGTTTGCGGCTGAACTCTGCGACCCTGGCCGCGCGAAATGGAAGCGAGAACAAGGTCGGAAACGACGGCGGTGGCAGGGGAACCGGCTCCAAGGGGCTGCGTTGATTCATGTTCGAGAAGGTGTTGCCCATGAACAACGATCCCAACTGGAGCAACCGGCGGCGTACGCATATGACTTTGGCGATCTATGCAGCTGTGCTTGCGGTTGCGATAATCGCGGCGTTCGCTACGACGATCCATCGCGTCGATACGAGACTGACCAGCAGCGATGTGCCACCGGGAACAACAGGGCTGGCTCGTCCACATCCCCCGCTCGACAGAGGTCCGGGGGAAGCGGTTAAATAGTTGTCGCACTAACGCCGCGTAAGCCATGAACTTATTGCCCCGACTGCGAAATCGACAAACGCCGCCGGCCAAAATCAGATGATTTCCAAAGTTGCGGCCATCCTCTGGCAGGAGTCGGCCGCTAATTTTTTGCGCCGATTGTGAACTGGATCACATTCACCCGCGGATCACTGGGGCAAGGTGGGGTTCACCGGATGGCGCAAGCCGATTTCAATATCCGGGGGTTGGCAAGGTCGCTTGGCGTTATACTGCGCTGGCGGCCTTGTTTTTTGTGCCCGGCTCGTTGGCGGCAGTGCC
>VAZS01000276.1 GCA_005884855.1 Alphaproteobacteria bacterium
TGTTCCGAACCAAAAGGTACGTTCCCACGCGTTACTCACCCGTCTGCCGCTGACGTATTGCTACGCCCGCTCGACTTGCATGTGTTAAGCCTGCCGCCAGCGTTCGCTCTGAGCCAGGATCAAACTCTCAAGTTGGACTTGAAACTTCAAACCGGCTGATCACAACGTTTGACGAGGTCCCACCATATTTATTGAACGCGATTCACATCGCGGACAACGATGGTGTAACCTATGTAAACGTGTACCGCCGAAGTCTTTCGTCCAGCCTCAACACCTGAAAACCGAAGCCTTCAGGTAATCGAGACTCGCAAGGACTCCGCCGTCCACGTTTCTCTTTCTTCATCTTCACTTGTCAAACAGCCCGGGACCCGAAGACCCCTCTCCCATTGCTGGGAGCTTTCCTCTTCCCATTCGGGAAGCCTCGGAAGTCCTCATTCGACGACAAATGACAACCGATTGTCATCGGTTGTTGAATCACTCATCCTAGTGAGGAGCTTCACGGGCACGAAAACATGCCTTGGCCATGGGCCAAGACAGCGCCGCGCTCAGTGGGCGGGTTATAAGCCCGCGCGATCGGCCTTGTCAACGGTTGTCGTCAACAATCGTCACGTCGCCGAACAGATTCTCGCAGCAGGGGAAGTCTCGATATTAAAAGGCTTTGCGCCGTACTTGAGCCACAATCCTGCGACGTTCTGGCACTCAGGTAGGCATCGAATCGCCGGGCGCCAGTGGGGGCTGCCGGTGTTTTCATCTACCAAGGAAACCGGCGTTCCCGCCTTTTCCTTGCGGCCTGAAACGTCAAGAGATCGATCTGCAGACATGGTTGTTCGTGATCCCGGCCTGCCTTCTGGGCATTGATTGCTGGACAGCCATCCGCCACGCCGTGTTCCCGGACGTCCTGTGAGAGGCCAACGCCGGCCAGGGATGGGCGAAGATCTCGTCGAATGTTGATGGAACTTGGGGGGACGGCGGTTGAGCCACAGGACGTCACGCGGGAGCTACGGACGCGAGACCGGGATCATTGATCTTGGTCACGAACCGCCGCTGTCCGTGGATGGTTCCGAAGCCGCAGTGATCGATCGCCGCCGCGTCTCGGTGCAGTGGTTTAGCGGAACCATCCTCACCGGTTTGTGCGGCGCGGCCCTGATCGGCGGCGCCGTTTTCGCATCCCTCGACGGCGAAATGACGTTTGCCAAAGTACCGGAGCGGGTCGAGGGTGCGCTGCGCGGCGCGTTCGGCGCGAATGACAAGGCTGCCAGCCTGCACAAGAGCGACCGGCTGCCGCCGCCGGGCGAGTCCACCGCCGCTCGCAACCTGGTGCGAATTTCCACGGTCACCCGGATCGGCAACCGTGATGTCATGCGGGTGAGGCCGTTCGTCCGTATTTCCGGCAATCTATCGATGACCACCAGCGATCTCAGCGCCAAGATCCCGCCGTTCAACGCCCAGCGCATGCTGAGCGACATCGGGACCCCCGCTCCTGCGGCCGCCGATGATCCGACCGTCGCCGACGCGGTCGCGCCCGATGCCGAGGTTTCCTTTGTCACCAAGGATCTCGCGCTGATCCTGCCAAAGGCGAAGCTTGCCGCGGTGGTTGCGCTGGACGAGGTCCTGATGCGCGTACGCGATGCCTCGAACTGGCGCGGCAGCAGCGGCGTGCGATACGCCACGCTCGCTAGCGCCGCCGCCGATGCAAGCGGCGCGGATCTCAAACTGGCCTACGCCACCGAGAGTACCTCGAGCGATCCGTATGCCGGGTTTGAAACCCGCGTGGTCCCGGAAAACGTCACGCTGCTGCCCAAGACCAAAGATCAGATCACCGGCGGCAATCCCTCCAGCGAACGCATCCACATCGTCAAGAAGGGCGACAGCGTCACCTCCATCCTGCGCGATCAGGGCGCCACCCCGGAGGAAGCGAGAGCCATCGCCGCTACCCTTGGGGTCCGTGGCCGTGACGGCGGACTGAAGGAAAGCCAAAAGTTGCGTATTCTGATGGCACCCGCCGGTGCCGGTCAGCGGCTGCAGCCCTATCGCGTGATTGTCGCGAACGACGCGACCATCGAAGCCATCGCCGCACTATCCGATCTTGGCAAATACGTCGCCGTGGACGTGCAGAGCATGAACACCGTTGCGGAGGCGGCCGACAATAGCGACGACGATGATGACGACGGCAGCGGTGTGCGGCTTTATCAGAGCATTTACGAAACCGCGCTCCGCAATAAGGTGCCGCCGGCCGTGATCGAAGACATGGTCCGGATTTACTCCTATGACGTCGATTTCCAGCGCAAGGTGCAACCTGGCGACTCCTTCGACGTCTTCTACGCCGGCGAAGACGAAGGCGCCAATGTTACCGAAAAGAACGATGTGCTGTTTGCTTCGCTGACGGTCGGCGGAGAAACCAAGAAATATTATCGCTTCCAGACTCCCGACGACGCGGTGATCGACTACTACGACGAGTCCGGCAAGAGTGCGAAGAAGTTCCTGGTGCGCAAACCGGTCAACAACGCGATCATGCGCTCGGGCTTCGGCGGACGGCGCCATCCCATCCTCGGCTATCTCAAGATGCACACCGGCGTCGACTGGGCCACGCCCTATGGCACTCCGATTTTTGCGTCGGGCAACGGCTTGGTCGAGAAAGTCGGTTGGGAAGGCGGTTACGGAAAATACGTTCGCATCAAGCACAACAATGGATACGAGACCGCGTACGGGCACATGTCCGCCTTCGCCAAGGGCCTGGAAGTCGGCAAGCGGGTGCGGCAGGGCCAGGTGATCGGTTTCGTCGGATCGACCGGCATGTCCACCGGCGCGCATGTGCATTACGAAATCCTGGTCAATAGCCGCTTCGTCGATCCGATGCGCATCAAGCTGCCGCGCGGCCGCTCGCTCGACGGGCCGCTGATGGCAGGCTTCGAGAAAGAACGCGACCGTGTCGATACCATGATGAACAATCGCGGCGGCACGGCTCGCGTATCGGACGCCACCGGGACCGCCACCGGGCGGCAGATCAGCAACCGCTGAAATCTCGCATTTTAGAATTCCTGTATCGTTGAACGCGCGCGCGGCTTTCAACGTGATCGGCGCGTCAGCGCAGACCTATGAAGTCACCAAGCTGGTTCCCGGCTCGGCCTTTCATGGCGTGCACGGGCTCGGAGTGGACAAGTCGGGGCGTCTGTTCGCGGGCAGCGTCGCGGGCGCGGCGCTCTATGAGGTCGACCGCAATAACGGGACCGCCAAAATTGTAGTGCCGACGCCCGAAGGCATGGCCGATGACATTGCGTTTGCGCCCGACGGCACCATGGCCTGGACCGGCTTTCTCACCGGCGACCTGTATTCGCGCAAAGGTGATGGCCCGATCAAGAAGCTCGCTTCCGGCCTGCCCGGAATCAACTCGCTGGCCTACCGCAACGACGGCCGGCTTTACGCCACCACCGTGTTCCTCGGGGATACGCTGTACGAGATCGACGTCGAAGGCATCAAGCCGCCTCGCATGATCATGGAGAAGATGGGCGGCCTCAACGGATTCGAGTTCGGACCGGACGATAAGCTGTACGGTCCTCTGTGGTTCAAGGGCCAGGTCGCCAAGGTGGACGTCGACAAGGCCGAGCTGAGCGTCGTCGCAGATGGTTTCAAGATTCCGGCGGCCGTCAATTTCGATTCCAAGGGCAACCTGTGGGTCGTGGATACCGCACTCGGCCAACTGGTCCGGGTCGATCCGAAAACCGGCGCGAAGAAGATGGTCGCGCAGCTCAAGCCTTCGCTCGACAATCTTGCGATCGACGACAAGGATCGCATCTTCGTGTCCAATATGGCCGATAACGGTATCCAGGAGGTCGATCCCGAGACCGGCGCCGCCAAGCAGATCATCATCGGCAAGCTGGCGCTGCCCGGCGGAATCGGCGTGGTCTCCGATGGTGGCAAGGACACTATCTACGTCGCCGACGTGTTCGCCTATCGCACAGTCGACGGCGCGACGGGAGAAGTAAGTGAACCCGCGCGGATGCATGCCGCCGGCGTGACGCTGGAATACCCGATGAGCGCCACGGCCAAAGGCGATGAGGTGATCCTCTCGAGCTGGTTCACCGGCACGGTGCAGGTGATCGATCGCAAGACCGGCGCCACTCGCGAGATGTTGCACGACTTCAAGGCCCCACATGATGCGATCCGGCTCGACGATGGCAGCATTCTCGTCAACGAACTCGGCACCAAGTCTTTGGTCCAAGCGAGCGGCGAGCACGGCAAGGACCGGAAAGCGTTGGCCGCTGACCTTGAAGGCCCGGTCGGGTTGGTCGGCGGTGCGAAGGGCGAGGTATACGTCACGGAAGCCTTTGCCGGCCTGATCTCAAAGATCGAAAGCAGCGGCGAAAAAACCGTACTGGCCAAGGACCTGAAGATGCCGGAAGGCATCGCGCGGGCATCCGATGGCAAGCTGATCGTGGCCGAGGTCGGCGCCAAACGCATCCTCGAAATCGATCCACAAAGCGGGAACATCCGCGAGATCGCCGGCAACCTGCCGATTGGGCTGGTCGGCGCACCCGGGGGATTGCCGACCAATATTCCGACCGGGGTCGGGGTCGGGGCGTCCGGCACGATTTACTTCTCTTCGGACATCGAGAACGCGA
Source organism: Alphaproteobacteria bacterium (assembly GCA_005884855.1). Classification (GTDB taxonomy): domain Bacteria; phylum Pseudomonadota; class Alphaproteobacteria; order Rhizobiales; family Xanthobacteraceae; genus Bradyrhizobium. The sequence goes on from VAZS01000276.1 coordinate 4,620, forward strand.
TCTACAAGATATCGAAAAAGTAGTTTGCGAAGCCTGCGTGCCCCGGGCGGCTACTGCGTGCCCCGGGCCGCCGCCACCGCGTGCCCGGGCCGCCACTGCGCGCCCCGGGCACGCAGCCCAAGGCACGTCCTCAAGACACCGCCCGCACCTCCTCTGATCACCTCCACGCTAAACTTTCGCAATCAGAACCGAAATTTGATGAAGCCGGTGCGGAACTCCGGGCGCGGATTCAGTTTAGATGCGCAGGTAAGCCTTCATATGGAGGGTCTGATGGAGAATTGGAGCAACGCAAAATGGTGCGATGTCGCCAACCTGATCCTGGGCGCCATTCTGTTTTTTTCGCCCTGGATCTTCGGATTTGACGCTGGGAGCACCTCTGGAAACGCCCATATAGCCGGCGTCGTGATCGCGGTGCTTGCAATCATGGCGCTTGCGGCGTTCGCGATCTGGGAAGAATGGCTCAACCTGATCGTCGGAATATGGACGTTGGTCTCGCCTTGGTTGCTGGGATTCCACGGGACCGCGATGACGGTCCACGTCATCATCGGCGCAGCGGTAGCAATCCTCGCGGCGATTGAACTCTGGATGATGTCCCAGAATCCGCCACGGCTAACCACAGGCCGGTAAGGCAGGGCATCGGCCCGATCGCACTCGGCCGGAGGATGAAGCGCCATGACACGGCTGACGCGGCACGACATAGCTGAGGCGCTCGGTCCGCTCGACGATGTCACCATCGCCGAGATCATTGGCACCGGAGCGACCGTGAGTGAACTCGCCGAGGCTCAAGCCTGGATGGCCAACGACGAGCCGCTCATGAACGCCGGCAGGCCATTGGCGACCGGTCGCGTCCGCGAACTCATCGACATCCTTGAGGAGCTCGAGCCCGAGGAAGATGAGCAGGAAGCCGGCCCGGTCGCGAGTAGAGGCTAAGGCGCGCCCCGGACACGCTCGTCCGTCCGGGGCGCGCGGTGTTTTCAGTTCAGTTTCCGCTTCGGTATCGGCGCCTCGAACTGCGCGATTTCGGCGGTTTGAGGCGCCTTGCCATTGAAAGTGAGCACGTTGCCTTCGGTTGAAATCACAACGCGATCGCCGTCCTTGATCTCGCCGGCCAGGATCATCTCCGCCAGAGGATCCTGCAGATTACGCTGGATCACTCGCTTCAGCGGCCGCGCGCCGTAGGAAGGATCCCAGCCTTTGGTGGCCAGCCAATCCCGCGCCCCGGCATCGAGGGTAAGCGTGATCTTGCGATCCTCCAAAAGCTTCTGTAGCCGGCCGAACTGGATTTCGACAATCCGACCCATCTCGCTCTTCTGCAGGCGATGGAACAGGATGATCTCATCGACCCGGTTGAGGAATTCGGGACGGAAGTGCGCACGCACCGTGCCCATCACCTGCTCGCGGACCGCCGAGGTGTCCTCGTCTTCCGGCTGGTTGACGAGGAACTCAGAGCCAAGATTCGAGGTCATGATGATCAGCGTGTTGCGGAAATCAACGGTGCGCCCCTGACCATCGGTTAGGCGGCCGTCATCGAGCACCTGCAAGAGCACGTTGAACACGTCGGGATGAGCCTTCTCGATCTCATCGAACAGCACGACCTGATAGGGCCGCCGCCGCACCGCCTCGGTGAGCGCACCGCCTTCGTCGTAGCCGACATAGCCTGGAGGCGCGCCGATCAGCCGAGAGACCGAGTGCTTCTCCATGTATTCCGACATGTCGAGGCGGACCATGGCGGTCTCATCGTCGAACAGATACTCGGCAAGCGCCTTGGTAAGTTCGGTCTTGCCGACGCCGGTGGGACCCAGGAACATGAACGAGCCCATCGGGCGGTTCGGGTCCTGTAGCCCAGCGCGCGCGCGGCGCACCGCGGTGGCCACCGCATGCACGGCCTCGGCCTGGCCGATCACGCGCTTGCTGAGGCTCTCTTCCATCCGAAGCAATTTTTCCTTTTCGCCCTCGAGCATCTTGTCGACCGGCACGCCGGTCCAGCGCGAAACCACTTGCGCGATGTGATTGGCGGTGACCGCCTCTTCCATCATCTCGCCCGCGCCGTCCTTGGCCTCGGCCTCTATCTCGGCCAGCTTTTTCTCGAGTTCGGGAATCCGCCCATAGGCCAATTCGCCGGCGCGCTGATATTCGCCCCGGCGCTGCGCGTTGGCGAGTTCGATGCGAAGCCCATCAAGTTCGCTTTTCAGCTTCTGCGCGTTGGATAGTTTGTTTTTCTCCGCGCTCCAGCGCGAAGT
>VAZS01000351.1 GCA_005884855.1 Alphaproteobacteria bacterium
CCCGGCAGATCAAGAATCCGTTTCGCGACGATGCCGAGCATCACCTCGCTAGTTCCGCCCTCGATCGAATTGGCCTTGGTGCGTAGCCAGGCGCGAGGCCGGGCGCCGCCTTTCGACCGCTCGCTTTCCCATTCCAGCGCGTCGATCCCGCCAGCGGACATCAATATTTCGTGGCGCCGCTTGTTCAGCTCGGTACCGTAATATTTCATCGCCGAGGAAAACGCCGGATGCGCCTGACCGGCTTTGGCCAGGTCGACGGCGCGCTCCGCGGCGCAGGCCAGCGCCGCTTCATCGATTTCGAAGCTCGCGATTTGGCCGCGCAGCATCGGATCTTCCAGGCGGCCCTGCTCGTCGGCGCCTAAAGAGTCCGCAGCCACCTGGCCAAGCGGCCGGCCGCCCCCGCGCTCGCCCATGCCGGAGATCATCGCGTGCTCATGCTGCAGCAGATATTTTGCGACATCCCAGCCCCGATTGACCGTGCCGACCACATTGGCTTTCGGCACCCGGACGTTGTCGAAAAACGTCTCACAGAAAGGCGAGCGGCCGGAGATCAACAGAATCGGTTTGGTGGAGACGCCCTTTGAGGCCATGTCGAACAGAATGAAGCTGATGCCGTCGTGTTTCCTGGCTGTGGCGTCGGTGCGCACCAGGCAGAAAATCCAATCCGCGTAGTTGGCATAGGAGGTCCAAATCTTCTGCCCGTTGATGATAAAATCATCGCCGTCGCTTTCAGCGCGGGTCTGCAACGAGGCCAGATCGGATCCGGCGTTCGGCTCGGAATATCCTTGGCACCATCGGATCAGGCCGGCCGATATCTTCGGCAGATGTTCCTTTTTCTGCGCCTCGGTGCCGTATTTCAGCAGTGCCGGCCCAAGCATCGAAATGCCAAACGAGGTCAGCGGCTGCCGTGCGCCGATCGCCGACATCTCCTGACGCACGATCTTGGCTTCTTCCGCGTCGAGACCGCCGCCGCCATATTCCTTTGGCCAATGCGGGACGGTCCAGCCCTTGTCGCGCATCCGCTCGAACCAAACGCGCTGCGGCTCGGATGAGAACCTGGTGTTGCGGCCGCCCCAGAACGTATCTTCCTCCGAGGTCATCGGCCGCCGCATCTCTGGCGGGCAATTGGCCTCCAGCCAGCTGCGGGTTTCGCGACGAAATTTTTCCAGATCGGACATAGCGGCGTTTCCATTTGGGATGAAGATCGGCGGCAGACCGGCGATCGATGGCGTATTCTTCAGTTGACCTTAGCGATGGCCTCGCGGAATTCAACAAGTCTATTAGGGATGGCCAGCCTGCGAGGCATGTGGCCATGACAGCCGATCGGGTGTATTCGCAAGTCCGCGCGATTGAAAAACCAGAGGAAACCGACATGCGCCTGAAGTTACTTTCACCTGGCGAAATGAACGCGGACCAGAAGCAAACCTATGACGAGTCGATCGCCGGCAAGCGCGGCGCCCCGCCGCCACCGATGATGGCTTGGCTGAACAGCCCCGAGATGGCGCGGCACGCCACGCGCCTTGGAGCGTTCCTGCGGTTCGATACGTTATTTCCAGCAAAACTGTCGGAGATCGCGATCCTGGTCACCGCACGCCACTGGACCTCGCATTACGAGTGGTATGCCCACAAGCGGCTCGCGCTCAAAAGCGGCATGGATCCCAGCATCATTGAAGCCATTCGCGATCGCCGCCCCCCCTCTTTCGACGATCCGAAGGGGCAGATGATTTACGACGTCTCGAAATCTCTGCATGAAGGCCATGACGTTCCGAAGGCGCTGTATGACGAGGCGGTGAAGGTGCTCACAATTCGCGGGCTGGTCGAAATCATCGGCCTGTGCGGCTATTACACGATGGTTTCGATGACACTAAATACGTTCGAGTTCGATCTGCCGGAGGGAGAGCTATCCGAACTGGCGTAGTTGGCAGCTCCCCCTTCAGAGCCAACTAACAAATGTAAAACGATCAGGGAGAGACGATATGGCCGAAAGCGTAGCGCCCATCACCGCGGGAACGCGGATCGGGCATGTTCATCTAAAGGTGGCCGATCTCGATCGCGCACTGGGATTCTATTGCGACGTGCTGGGGTTCGAGTTGATGCAACGGATGAGTTCGGGTGCGGCTTTCATTTCGGCCGGCGGCTATCACCACCACATTGGCCTCAACACCTGGGAAAGCAAAGGCGGCCGTCCGCCGCCGCATGGAACAACGGGACTGTTTCACACCGCGATCCTCTATCCTACCCGCGCCGCCCTGGCCGATGCACTTTATCGCGTGATCACGGCGGGCATCCCTCTCGACGGCGCCAGCGATCACGGCGTGAGCGAAGCGCTTTACCTGCGCGATCCCGACGAAAACGGTGTCGAGCTGTATCGGGATCGCCCGACGGAGCAATGGCCGCGTAACGCCGACGGGTCGCTTGCGATGTTCACGCATCGCCTCGATCTCGACGACCTGTTGCGCGAACGGGAGACGTAGTTGCTCTGGTGGCGAAGACCATTTTAGCCGGATATTGTCCTGGCAGTCCCCTCGCCCCGACCACGAAACAGGATCAACACCGCTGCGATCAGCTCCAGGCCGATGCAGGCGTAAAACGGCAAGGCATAGCTCTCGGACGCGTCGCGCAAAAAGCCGATGACACCGGGGCCGAACGCGTAGGTGACCTGATTGATTGCGGTGATCAGGCTGACCAGCACGCCAAACGAACGCGGGTCGAACTCACGCTGCACGATGAGAGAGGGCAACGTGATCAGATTGCCGACCGAAAATCCGAACAACGCACAAGATGCAATCAGCACTATTTCACTGCGGGAATTGATGATGATCGCGAGCGCCACTGCTTGACTGGCGAACGAGATCGCCGAGGCCAGCCGCTGGTTGAGCCGGTCGATCACAGTTGAGAACAAGACGCGCCCGACAACCGCCATCGTCGTCAACGTCGCGACCGCTGTTGCCGCCTGCGTACGGCCGATCACCGGATCGAGGAACGAGATCAGATGAACGATGAAGCCTACTTGCGCGAACAGCACCAGCGCAAATGCAATGGCTACGGTTAGGAAACCGAGATTGCGCAAGGCCTGCCCTCGTATGCGGCCGGCGGATGGCAACTCCACAACACTCGATCCCGCAGCAGTGGCAGGAAGCGCAGGCGGCCGCCCGACAAAAATCAGGACGACCGGGATCATCAACACCAGCATCGCTGCCGCTGTTGCGACCATGGCGCCGGGGAATCCGAAATATTCGATCGCGACAACCAGCAGCGGCACTCCGACGATGCCTCCAAAGCTTGCGCCATTGAGCGCGAGGCTGATCGCCATGCCGCGTTTGCTGTCGAACCACAGACCGAGCGTGGTGGTGATGATGCCGAGGCTGGTGCCAGCCCAGCCGAACGCAAGTACCGCGTTCGCGACATAGAGCTGCCAGGCCGAAGCAACCTGGCCGATCATGATGCCGCCGGCAGCCAAAGTAATTATACCGGCGAGCAGGCAGTTGCGCGGGCCGAACGATCGTACCGCCTCGCTCACGAAAGCAACCAGCACCGCCCCGAACAGATAAAAGAATGTCGTAGCCGCAGAAACCAGCGAGGCCGGCCAGCCGTGCAGCCGATTCAATTCGGCGAGGTACACGCTCTGGCCATAGAAGCCAAAGCTCCAGCCGAAAGTCGCCACCAGAAAGCAGACCGCGACGATGCGCCAACCCTCGTAAGTTGCAGAGCTTTCCCCGCTGATATGACTGGGCGCATCCATCAATGCCTCTGTTTAGATCCAAACCACCCGCAAGTTATCAGGCCGCCAGCGGCAATGGTTCGACTAGCGACGAAACGTCAGCTTAGCTTGCGCTTAGCTCTTTGGTCTGGAGGGATTATAGAAAAATCGCTCCAGCGTCCTTTATCCGTTAATTGAGACACATGATTTCCGCTCGTCGTGGCCGGGGATAAGCGCGAAGCGCGTCTTCGCGCTAGATGTCCCGGCCATCCACGTCTTTCTTGTGGTAATAAAGCCAAGACGTGGATGCGCAGGACAAGCCCAGGCATGAGAAGAGGTTTGGTGCCTGTTCGACTAAATAATCCCGTGCGAAAAATCTTGTCTGCACGCCATTCCTGTAAGCTCACCTCAGATGCGCGGATCGGGAAACTCAGACAGGGGCTGCAATTTCGAGCGCTGCCGCCTGGCAAAGGATGCAAACATCAACACCGCCAACCCCAGCAGCACCGGCGGATACACCACGATGTTGACGGCCGACCAGCCGTAATTCGCCAGCAACTGGCCTGAAGAAAATGAGCCGATCGCCATCATTCCGAACACCAGGAAATCATTGAACGCCTGGACCTTGTTGCGCTCCTGCGGCCGGTGCGTTTCGAGCACCAGCGCGGAGGCGCCTACGAAGCCAAAATTCCACCCGATCCCGAGGACGATCAGCGTAGCCCAGAAATGTAGCGCGGTAATGCCGGACAGCCCAATGGTCGCGGCGCATGCCTCCAGCAACAGACCGGTCGCTATTATCTTCGGCGCGCCGAAACGCGCGATCAGAGAGCCGGTAAAAAAGCTGGGCCCGTACATGGTAACAATATGCCACTGGATGCCAAAATTAGAATCGCTGACGCTCAGTCCACAGATCTTCATCGCCAGCGGAGCCGACGTCATCACCAGATTCATCACCGGATAGGCGACGATGCCGCAGATAGCGGCAGCGATGAACCGCGGCCGCCGCACGATTTGCAACAAGGGGCGGCCGCCGTGAAGATCGGCCGGGGCCGGCTTCGGAGCATCCACTCCCGAGAGGATCACCATTGCCACTGCGGCGACCGCCGCCTGAACCACGAAACTGAAGGCGAACAGATAAGGCGGCCAGATATCCATTGTCCATTGTACGAGCTGCGGCCCGAGCACGCCGGCGAATACGCCGCCGGCCATCACCCACGACACCGCTTTGGGCCGAAACGTCGCGCTCGCGCCGTCGGCGGCCGCGAAGCGATAGGATTGCGACACCGCGCCATAGAGGCCGCCGAGAAATGTCGCGCAGCAAAATAGCGCAAACGACCCGCGAAGGATGGCGAATGCCCCGAGCAGGCCTGTCAGCACGCCGCAGCCGGTGCCGATAATGAAAGCGACGCGGCGGCCGTAAGCGCGCGAAATGGCGCCGGTGGGCAGCGTGCCGGCAGCTAACCCAAGAACGTACATCGAGAGCGGCGCGGTCGCGAGCGACATATCGGGGGCCACCGACGCGCCCACAATCGAGCCAGTCGCGAAGATCACCGCCGAGTTCGCGCCGGTCAGCGCCTGCGCCGCCGCAAGCCTCACCACGTTGGAGCGCGCGCGGGCGTCGCCGGAAGTCTCCTCAGCCGCCGTTAGGTCGATCATCCCTGTTTTTATCCAATGCAGCCACGACCGGCGCCCTTTTTTGATTCCCGCCACTATGAAGCGGGGCATCGGCTCGATCAACGGATGCAAACAGGCTGGCGCTATGCATCGCGCGTCTATGCCGCCCTTGAACGCTCAAACACCAGCGTCAGGTTGTTGGCGGGCATATCGGTGATGTCGATAAGGGCGAGGCCGGCGCGAGCCGCCAGTTTTTCCAGCGCCTCGATATCGCGTACGCCCCATTCGCCATTGCGTTCTCGCAGGCTTGCGTCAAACACCTCGTTGCTGACAGCTGTGTGCTTGCCGCCGCGCTTGAATGGGCCGTACAGGAACAGCCGCCCATCCTGCTGCAAGTAGCGCCCGGCGCCTGCGAACAAGCCTTCGGCAACACGCCAGGGCGCTATATGGATCACGTTAGCGCAGAACATTGCCAGTAATTTTGTCGGGGCACCGCCTTCATGCATCTGCGGGCACCATGTGGAATCCGCGAGGTCGATCCGGAGCGGCGGACGGACGTTTTCCAAGCCCGCATGCGCCCGCCATGCCGCGATGCTCTGGAGATGTTGCTCATTGAGATCGCTTGGCCACCAGGTGATTTCAGGCATATGGCGCGCGAAATCGATGACATGCTGGCCGGTGCCACTGCCGGCCTCGACCACATCGCCGGATTTGCCGGCGAGGAAACGCTGCAGCACTAATCGGATCGCCTGGTGATTGCGATGGTACGCCGGCGCGTCGAGACGGCCATCAGGCTGGACCGGCCGCCCGTCCTTGCCGAATTCCACGACATACTCCGCCATCTCAGCCTCGCCGGACTCGAATTGCTTTTTGGTCAAGGCTTATCAGCTTTGAACCGCGATCGTTCCAGTTCCAGATAAATTCGGTAGGCATTGCCACGATTGTTGCTGGCGAACGCAGGCATCTCCCGATACTTCGACCAGTCGGCCTGTTCGTAAGCGACATCGAAATCCGTCCAGTTTTGAACTGCCGTGGCCATCGTGTTGCGAACATACTGAATATAATCCCGAGTAAACGCGATCGCTTGGCTGGCCCTGGTCGAAGTCCTGCCATGGCCCGGGATAATGTATTTCGGGTCGAGCCTTGCGACTTCATCGAGCGCCTGCAGCCATTGCATGGTCGAGACGTCGTCACTGTTCATAAAGGGAATGCGGCCGTTCTGCACGATATCGCCGGCGAACAGCACGCCGTCCGGCTCAACCATCATCATCATGTCACTGGAGGAATGCGCCGGCCCCGCATAGAGCAACGTCAGCCGCCGTTCGCCAATCGTGATCGTCATGCGCTCCTTGAAGGTGATATCGGGGGGCACCACGCGGGTGTTGCCATCGACCCACGGAAACAGCGCAGTGCGGCGCTGATCGAGACGCTGGTTCGCTCTCTCGTCGGCCGTATGTTCATTGTCCTTGTATTCGCCCGAGCGTTCCTGAGCGACAATGATGGCTGACGTATGATCGCGAAACGCCTGCAGTCCATAAATGTGATCGGCATGATAGTGGCTCGCGACCACATAGCGGATGTTCTTGTCGGTGATCTTCCTGATCTGTTCGAGTAGCGCCCAACCGAGGCTCGGCGTACCCAGAGCATCGAACACGACGACACCATCGGAGGTGACGACAAATCCTGCATTGGAGGTGTTGCCTTCATTTTCCTTGCCGGGAATGCCGGGATTTCCCGTGCTGTACCAGATTGAGTTGCCCGGAACCTGCTCGATATTCAGGGGAATGGTCAGCGGGGCGTAGGGCGAAAGCGTTTGCGCGGCAGCCGTAACGAACGGGCATGCGGCGATCAAGGCGGTAATGACCAGACGCGTCACTCGAGGTTCTCGCAATAGATTTCCTTCAGCACTTGCAAGACACGCAAAGCCCGCTTGTCCGTGATACGATAGTGTAGCGTAGCGTCTGCCGATAGGCTTGTGGAAATAACAAATGATGCGGCGGCAAGGCCGCAAAGCGAGGAAACGTGCAGCCCGAGTCCTGGCGCAGCATCCCTCTGGTCTCGAGGCTCACGGCCGCCGCCAAGCCTCTCGCCCGGCGCGGCTTCCTCAAGCTGAGTGCGGCACTCACCGGCAGCATTGCGCTCGGCGCGAACTCCGGCAGCGCGGAACCTGCGCCAGCTTCGCCGCCCGCGGACGCACCGTGGTCGCAGTCACTCGGCGCAGGCGTAGTGGACCGGCCCTATGGCAGACCGGCCGATCATGAGGCGGGCGTGATCCGGCGCAATGTGCCGTGGCTTACGGCCACCACTGAATCTTCCATCAGCTTCTCGCCGCTACAGGATCTGCACGGCATCATCACACCGAACGGGTTGTTTTTCGAACGGCATCATGCGGGACGGCCTGACATCGATCCGGATCAGCACCGGCTGATGATCCACGGTCTGGTCGAGCGCCCCCTGGTTCTCAATATGAAAGACATCCTGCGGTTCCCGCAGGTCACGCGCATCCATTTCATTGAATGTGCCGCGAACGGCGGCATGGAATGGCGGGCCGCGCAACTCAATTCGCTACAGTTCAATCACGGCATGATCAGTTGCGCGGAGTGGAGCGGCGTCAGGCTCTCGACGTTGCTGGAGGAAGTCGGGGTAAAAAAGCAGGCAAAATGGGCGATGGTCGAGGGCGCCGACGGCGCGCACATGAACCGCAGCTTGCCGCTCGACAAATGCCTGGACGATTGCATCGTGGTCTATGCGCAGAACGGGGAGGCGCTGCGGCCGGAACAGGGCTACCCGCTGCGGCTGGTGGTGCCGGGCTGGGAAGGCAACGTCAACATCAAATGGCTGCGAAGGATAAAACTCGGCGACAAGCCATGGTTCTCTCGCGAAGAGACTTCAAAATATACCGACCCTATGCCGGACGGCACATCGCGCGGCTTCACCTGGCTGATCGACGCCAAGTCTGTCATTACCTTTCCGTGCCCGGAAAAGCCGCTTGATCGCGCGGGCCTATATGAAATCAGGGGACTGGCGTGGACCGGCAATGGCAAGGTAAAGCGCGTCGACGTCTCCACTGATGGCGGGATCAATTGGCAGACCGCGCGGCTGCATGAGCCGGTGCTGTCCAAGGCGCTGACGAAATTCACGCTGCCCTGGCACTGGGACGGCCAACCGGCGCTGCTTGAATCCCGCGTCATCGACGAGACCGGTTATGTGCAGCCGACGATCGCGCAACTACGGAACAGCCGCGGCTCGAACTCGGTCTATCATAACAATGCGATTCAGACCTGGCAGATCAAGCCGGACGGGAGCGTGTTCAATGTTCAGCTCGCGTAAGGTTTCGCTGCTGCTCGCGCTCGGCATGATTATCGCCGCAGGCATTTTTGCGAGGGCGGCAGAGCGCGGGCATTCTAGCCCTAACCAAAAGCCCGGTAATTTTGGTTATGGCGAGGTGGCGACGCCAGAACAGATAGCCGGATGGGACATCGATGTGCGGGGTGACGATGGCGCGGGGCTTCCCCTGGGCAGAGGTACGGTCGAGAGGGGTTCGCTGGTTTTTGCGGAGCAATGCGCCGCCTGCCACGGAACTTTCGGAGAAGGCGAAGGCCGTTTTCCCAAACTCGTCGGCGGTGCAGGAACGCTCAGAAATGACCGCCCGGAACTTACCATTGGCAGCTATTGGCCGTTTGCGCCGACATTATGGGATTACATTAACCGCGCCATGCCGATGGGGACGCCGCACACGTTGTCAGCCGATGACGTTTATGCTTTGACGGCCTATATTCTGAACTTGAACGAACTCGTTCCGAAAGAATTCGTTGCCGACCGCGCCAGCTTGCCGAAAGTCAAAATGCCCAATCGGGACAATTTCATCTGGACCGACCCAAGACCCGATACTGCGGCCAAGCCGTGCATGAACGCATGTGCCGATCCTGCCAGTGTCAAGATCACCACAACGGCCGAGGGCAAACACCTGACGCCGCGCACGACCGGACCGCTCGACACCATGCAACCGAAATAGAACCCGCGGGAAACGCCTTGACCAATCGTTCGATGAAGCCCGTCCTGATGCCTGCCTTTGGTTTGGCGCTGGCGCTCGGCGCGCTCGCGTCAGTAAGCCCTGCCAGTGCCCAATCGGCGGTTTCCGACGGGCAAAAGCTCGCATTCGATCGCGGCAAGGGCAATTGCCTGACCTGTCACGAGATCAAGGGCGGCGATCTTTCCGGCAGCATCGGGCCGCCACTGAAGGATATCAAAAGCAAATACCCTGATCGCAACGAGCTCGTCGCGATCGTCACCGATGAGACCAAGCGCAACCCGCAGACCGTAATGCCTCCGTTCGGACGAAATCGCATTCTGACCGATCAGGAAATCAACGCGGTGGTGGATTTTCTGCAAACATTATGACGGCGAGCCTTCGGGAGACTTTGGATGACCATCACTGATGGCGATTATTCAGAAACGCGGCGCTTGATACTGAAATGCTCGGCTGCGGTCGCGCTCGTGGGTCTCGGAAATATTCCGTTCAGCCTCTTGCCGGCTTTCGCCGCGGCCAACGACAAATATCCGGAAGACGCGTTCAAGCAGAAGAGCGACGCCGAGGCCATCAAGGTGCTTTATGGCAAGACCGCCGAGCCATCGGACAAGGTCAAGCTCGACGCGCCGGAAATTGCGGAGAACGGTTCGGTGGTTCCGATCTCGGTCAGTTCGTCCCTTGGCGATGTCACCTCGATTTCGATTTTGGTGAGCGAGAACCCAAACGCGCTGGCCGCATCGTACAAAATAGCGGCGGGAACGGTGCCGAGCGTAGCCAATCGGCTGAAGATGGCGAAGACCACCAATGTGATCGCGATCGTGGAGGCCGGCGGCAAGCTCTACAGCACAACCAAGGAAGTCAAAGTGACCGTCGGCGGCTGCGGCGGCTGAGGCGCACGATCCAACCCGGACCCCCGTTTGGGACGAGATCAAGCGCTAACACCATGAACTAGGAGTTTCAAATGGCATCGACCATCCGCGTGCGCGCCACCTCAAGCGCTGAGACCACCGAAGTCCAGGCGCTCATTCAGCACCCGATGGATTCCGGTTTCGTCAGGGATGCCAAGGGCGAGCCGATCCCGCCGCATTTCATCCAGCAACTGACTTTCGAATACGACGGCAAGAACGTATTCGTCGCGGACTGGGGACCGGCCGTTTCCAAGGATCCCTACGTCAAGTTCAGCTTCAAGGGCGGCAAGAAGGGTGACGATCTGAAAATCAGCTGGGTCGACAACAAAGGCGCCAGCGATGCGACGATGGCAAAGA
>VAZS01000277.1 GCA_005884855.1 Alphaproteobacteria bacterium
CCTCGGGCGAAGTGATCCCGGATCTGAAGCGCAAGCTTCCCGGCCGCGGTCTGTGGGTTTCGGCCACCGCTCGGGCGGTTGCGGAAGCTGTGCGCCGTCACCAATTCAGCAAGGGATTCAAGCGCGACGTCCGGGTCTCGGCCAGCCTGGCAACGGACACGGAAGCGTTGCTGGCGCGCGGCGCCATCGAGGCGCTCGCCATGGCCGCCAAGGCCGGCCAGGTGATATCCGGCTTCAGCAAGGTCGAGGAAGCCCTCAGGTCGCCCCAGGCGCAAGCCTCCGTTCAGGCCCTGATTCATGCTTCCGACGGGGCGCCAGACGGAATCCGGAAATTGGATGGCCTGGTCCGGCAAAATGCCGGGATTACGGACAAATCGAACCAATTCCCGGTCGTCACGGCATTGACCTCAGAACAATTGGATTTGGCACTAGGCCGGTCAAATGTGGTACATGCTGCGCTGCTCGCGGGCCCGGCGAGCAAGACGTTCCTGTCGCGCAGCCAAATCCTGGTCCGATACCGGATGGCGGACGACGACAAGACAACCGGCAATGCGGCCAAGAATTCGCAGATAGAGAATGTGCGGACACGCACGACGAAACAGGATTAGGACTGCTGAATGGTTGATAAAACGCCTGGCGACAGGAAACTGAGTGTCCCGAACAAGACCTTGACGCTGAAGCCGCGGGTCGAGACGGGCACCGTCAAGCAAAGCTTCAGCCACGGCCGTACCAAGCAGGTCGTGGTTGAAAAGCGCGGCAAGCGCCGCGTCGGCGGCGAAGCCCCGGCGGCGGAGACGCATGCGCCCGAGCCGACCCTAACCAAGTCAGCGCCGGCCGCGCCTGCAAAGGCGCCGCTCGCCCGCCCGGCAACCCCGGCCGCGCCACGCGCCGGTTCGGGCGTGGTGCTGCGTACCCTGACCGAGGACGAGCGTAGCGCGCGCGCCAGTGCGCTTGCCGACGCGAAGGTCCGCGACATGGAAGAGCGGCGCCTGGCAGAAGAGGAAGCCAAGCGCCGCAACAGCAAGGAAGGCATCGAGCAGGCCGAGCGAGAAGCCGCCGAAGCCCGCCGTAAGGCCGAGGAAGAACGTCACCGCCACGACGAGGAAGCCAAGCGCAAAGCCGAACTGGAGGCCAAAAAGCGTTTCGGCGAAGCCGAGGCCAAGACGGCGGCCCGCGCCACCTTGCCTGCCGCACGCGCCCCAGGCATCGCCGCCGATATTTCCGATGAGGATGAAGGTCCGCGCCAGATCCGTCGCGGCCCCGGCGGCGCGGTCCGTCCTGCGGCCGCCCCCAAGACCACTGCGAAACCGGCGCCACAGAAGCAGCGCGGTCGCCTGACCCTGGTCACCGCGCTCAATGCCGACGACGTGCGCGAGCGCTCGATTGCCTCGTTTCGTCGCCGCACCCAGCGTCTCAAGGGACATGCGTCAAACGAGCCAAAGGAAAAGCTGGTTCGCGAGGTGGTGATCCCGGAAGCGATCAACATCCAGGAACTCGCAAACCGGATGTCTGAGCGGGCGGTCGATGTGATCCGCCTGCTGATGAAGCAAGGCGCCATGCACAAAATCACCGACGTGATCGACGCCGACACAGCGCAGTTGATCGCCGAGGAACTGGGCCACAGCGTCAAGCGCGTTGCCGCCTCCGACGTAGAGGAAGGCCTGTTCGACGTTGTCGACGACTCCAGCGATACCGAGCCGCGTTCGCCGGTGGTGACCGTGATGGGCCATGTCGATCATGGCAAGACCTCGCTGCTCGATGCTCTCCGCCACGCCAACGTGGTGTCCGGGGAGGCCGGCGGCATCACCCAGCACATCGGCGCCTATCAGGTGACCTCTCCGGAAAGCGGCAAGAAGATCACCTTCATCGATACGCCGGGCCATGCCGCGTTCACTGCGATGCGCGCGCGCGGCGCCAAGGTCACCGACATCGTGATTCTGGTGGTCGCAGCCGATGACGGCGTGATGCCGCAGACGGTCGAGGCGATCCATCACGCCAAGGCCGCCAAGGTTCCGATGATCGTGGCGATCAACAAGATCGACAAGCCTGACGCCAGGCCTGACCGCGTTCGAACCGAACTGCTGCAGCACGAGGTTCAGGTGGAGTCGTTGGGCGGCGACGTCGTCGACGTCGAGGTTTCCGCCAAGAACAAGACCAATCTCGACAAGCTGCTCGAGATGATCGCGCTGCAGGCCGAATTGCTCGACCTCAAGACCAATGCAGGGCGTCCAGCCGAGGGCACCGTGATCGAAGCCAAGCTCGATCGGGGCCGCGGTCCGGTCGCCACCGTATTGGTGCAGCGGGGAACGTTGCGGGTTGGCGACATCGTCGTGGCCGGCGCCGAGATGGGCCGCGTCCGCGCGTTAATCTCGGATCAGGGCGAACCCATCGAGGAAGCTGGTCCTTCCGTGCCGGTCGAAGTACTCGGCTTCAACGGCCCGCCGGAAGCCGGCGATCGCCTTGCCGTCGTGGACAACGAGGCCCGCGCCCGCCAGGTGACGAGCTACCGCGCCCACCAGAAGCGCGAGAACGCCGCGGCAAGTATCTCGGGCATGCGCGGCTCGCTTGAGCAAATGATGTCGCAGCTCAAGACTTCGGGCCGCAAGGACTTCCCGCTGATCGTCAAGGCCGACGTGCAGGGATCGCTGGAAGCGATCCTGGGCTCCTTGGAAAAACTGGGCACCGAGGAAGTCGCCGCGCGCATCCTGCATGCAGGCGTAGGCGGCATCTCGGAATCCGACGTGACGCTGGCGGAAGGATTCAACGCGGCCATCATTGGTTTCAACGTCCGCGCCCACAAGGAAGCGGCTGCCGCCGCCAAGCGCAACGGCATCGAAATTCGCTACTACAACATCATCTACGATCTGGTGGATGACGTGAAAAAGGCGATGTCCGGTCTGCTTGCACCAACGCTGCGCGAGACCATGCTCGGCAACGCCCAGATCCTGGAAGTGTTCAACATTTCCAAGGTCGGCAAAGTCGCGGGTTGCCGGGTCACCGACGGCACCGTGGAACGTGGCGCCAATGTCCGCCTGATCCGCGACAATGTCGTGGTGCATGAAGGCAAACTGTCGACGCTGAAGCGCTTCAAGGATGAAGTAAAGGAAGTGCAGTCCGGCCAGGAATGCGGCATGGCGTTCGAGAATTACGGCGACATGCGTGTCGGCGATATCATCGAGTGTTATCGCGTAGAGACCATCCAGCGCAGCCTGTGAGTTTGAACCTCACGGCTTCGTCAGAAGGATAATGAAGTAGTTCGACGTCATGCCCGGCTTTACGTCCGGGCATCCACGTCTTCAGGAATTCAGCCGCAAGAAGGACTGACATGGCCGGGACAAGTCCGGCCATGGCGATTTGTTTTCGAGAGACACATACAATGAAGAGAGAGCGTCAAAGTAACTCCGCTCCCGGCGGCTCGCAGCGTCAATTGCGGGTCGGAGAAACCGTGCGCCATGCGGTCGCCGACATTCTTTCGCAGGGCAGCGTGCATGACCCCGACCTCGAGGGTCATATCATCACCGTGCCCGAGGTGCGGATGTCGCCAGACCTGAAGATTGCGACCATCTATGTGATGCCGCTCGGCGGCCGCGACACCGAGATCGTTATCGCGGGGCTGGAGCGCAACAAGAAGTTCCTGCGCGGCGAGATCGCCCGGCGCGTTAACCTGAAATTTTCGCCTGATATTCGCTTCCGTGTTGACGAACGATTCGACGAAGCGGAACGAATAGAGAAATTACTGCGAACACCAGCGGTGCAAAGAGACCTCGCGCCGGATTCGCAAGACACACAACACACGCAAGACACGCAACGCACCCACGATACGGAAGAGTGAGCTGATGATCCTGACCATCGCCAACAGCGCGTTGCAGCAGCAAGATGCTCCAGCGAACGACGCTGAAAAAAACAATCATCAGCAAGATCGCCCGAACGACCCGCGCGATCAGAACCGGCGCGGCGGC
>VAZS01000278.1 GCA_005884855.1 Alphaproteobacteria bacterium
ATATAAATCAGCAGGCCCTCGGACGACTGATCATCGCCCCGATTTGCGCCGGCGATTCATCATGTCGCGGGGTGCCGGACACAGAGACGTGCTTCGCGCATTCGCCTAACGCGGCGGACACATCCATTCAAACACTCGGGAGTCGGAAACAATGGCGGCCAAGGACGTAAAATTTTCCGGAGACGCGCGCGAACGCATGTTGCGCGGGGTCGATATCCTCGCCAATGCGGTCAAGGTGACGCTTGGTCCAAAGGGCCGCAACGTCGTCATGGAAAAGAGCTTCGGCGCGCCACGTATCACCAAAGATGGCGTGACCGTGGCCAAGGAAATCGAGCTTGAGGACAAGTTCGAGAATATGGGCGCGCAGATGCTGCGCGAGGTTGCCTCCAAGACAAGCGATACTGCCGGCGACGGCACCACGACCGCCACCGTGCTCGCCCAGGCTATCGTGCGTGAAGGCGCCAAGTCGGTTGCCGCCGGCATGAACCCGATGGACTTGAGGCGAGGCATCGAGATCGCGGTGCATGCGGTGGTAAAGGATATCGAGAAGCGCGCCAACCCGGTCGCCTCATCGTCCGAAGTCGCCCAAATCGGCACCATATCGTCCAATGGCGACGCCGCGATCGGCAAGATGATCGCGCAGGCGATGCAAAAGGTCGGCAATGAGGGCGTCATCACGGTGGAAGAGAACAAATCACTCGAAACCGAAGTGGACATCGTTGAGGGGATGAAATTCGACCGCGGCTATCTGTCGCCGTATTTCGTCACAAATGCCGAAAAGATGACGGCCGAGCTGGAGGACGTCTATGTGCTGTTGCACGAGAAAAAACTATCCGGCCTGCAATCGATGCTGCCGGTGCTGGAGGCCGTCATGCAGTCGGGGCGCCCGCTCCTGATCATCGCGGAAGACGTCGAAGGCGAGGCTTTGGCGACGCTGGTTGTCAATCGGCTGCGCGGCGGGCTGAAGGTTGCCGCCGTCAAGGCCCCGGGCTTCGGCGACCGCCGCAAGGCGATGCTGGAAGACATCGCGATCCTGACCGGCGGTCAGCTGATTTCGGAAGAGCTCGGCATCAAGCTTGAAAGCGTGACCATCAATATGCTCGGCCGCGCCCGCAAGGTCGTCATCGACAAGGAAAACACCACCATCGTCAATGGCGCCGGCAAGAAGAAAGATATCGAAGCGCGCGTTGGCCAGATCAAGGCGCAGATCGAGGAAACCACCTCGGACTACGATCGCGAGAAGCTGCAGGAGCGTCTTGCCAAGCTCGCCGGCGGCGTGGCGGTCATTCGCGTGGGCGGCGCAACCGAAATCGAGGTCAAAGAGAAAAAGGATCGCGTCGAAGACGCGCTTAACGCAACCCGGGCGGCCGTTCAGGAGGGCATCGTCCCCGGCGGCGGCGTAGCGTTGCTGCGCGCCAAGAAAGCGGTCGGTCGTATCCACCACGAGAATTCCGATGTGCAGGCCGGCATCAATATCGTGCTGAAAGCGCTGGAAGCGCCGGCCCGCCAAATCGCGGAGAATGCCGGGGTCGAAGCTTCGATCGTAGTAGGCAGGATACTCGAGGAGAAGTCCGAAACGTTCGGCTTTGACGCGCAGACCGAAGAGTATGTCGACATGGTGGCCAGCGGCATCATCGATCCAGCGAAGGTAGTGCGCGCCGCGTTGCAGGACGCCTCCTCGGTCGCCGCGCTTTTGGTAACGACTGAAGCGATGGTCGCCGAATTGCCCAGGGAACCTGCCGCGCCAATGCCCGGCGGCGGTGGAGGTGGAATGGGCGGAATGGGCGGAATGGGTTTCTAAGACCTCATGCGGCGCCGTCGATGAAGAAGGCCGCCTCGGGGCGGCCTTCTTTTTTGGAGAAAAAGTTCTACCGTAACGGCCGATTCTTGTTCTCGAGGAATTGATATGCGCGCGGTTCTGTTCTGGCTGATAGGTCTGATGACGGCTGCGCCAGATCTCGCTTTTGCTCAAATCAAGCTCGCTCCGAAAGCTGCGCCGAACGTCAACGAAACCAGGTATTTCACCTCCATGGACGGCTTGATGGACGGCAATGCGGACGTCGTCCTGAAGGAAACGCGCCAGGGCAAAACGGTCACTTCGGCGGTGCTCGACGTCTGCTATCCTGCCGAGAAAGGCTCAGCGCGCAAGGACCGGTTCGTCGCCAATCTCGCGCTCAACGGTCAGAGCATGACCGGCACCGCGCAAACCATCACCGACAAATTGCCGGTCACGATCAAACTGCAGCGCAAGCCGACTGGCGACACCTTCGAGTTCAAAGGTCAGATCAGTGTCGGTCAGGCCGTGACCGAAGTCGCCTCGTCCGACAATTCCGACCTCAGTGAAAAAGAATTCAAGGATAACCAGACCATCGATGACGGCATCCACGCGGCGCCAAAGGACTTTACCACAGTCTCTCCGGAATCGATCGGAGTGAGGCTAAAGCTGGATGCGGTGCTGGAGTTCCTGAGAGCGCTGAGGGGACAGGACCTGGAGGTTTCGCTCAACAGTCTCACCGTCAGCTGCGATGCGTTGCGGACGGGCGAGCAGACCATCACCTTGTCGGCGGATCCCGATCGCGCCGCCGCCCTGATTGCGAAGTTCAAGTCGCAGCCGGGTGTGGTCGCGGCGGGTTGGACCAGCGGCATCGTGGACATGGAGCGCTCGATCCGATTTGGGGCCGCGGAATGGCGCAACCGCGACAAGATCGACAAGGACAAGCTCGCAACCGCAATCAGCCGCGTCCTGGCCAAAACGCTTGCGGCCAAATCCTCGTCCTCGGCTTGGAGTGCCAATACCGGCGCGCTCAAACTGTCGTTCAAGCGACCGAGCCCGCTCTTCCCTGCGCTGGACCTCACCGAGACGGTTGAAATCACAGCCTTGGTGGCCGCCGATAAACCCGGCGTGTCTGAGAGCCTGATGCTATGGATCGGCAATCCCGTCATTTCAACCGCGGACGAAACCGCGGGCGCGAAACTGAATTTGGCCGAGGAGGCCAGCGGCGATGAGGAAGGCGAGCAAAAGGACGACAACGGTTCGCTCGACGCGCTCGCAAAAGAGCTAAAAGGCCAACGCTGGGATTCGAACAAATCGGCCTGGAAATAATCGCCCTAGAGCCTCAGTTGGTATTGAGACGAAACCGCAGCGGCTTGGCCCCGATAAACGAGACGAAATCACCCTGCCGTTTCCAAGTGGCCGCCTCGCTCAACGCCGCGACCAGATCGTCGTCGGCCTGCGCCCGCGCCGGCGCACAGGCGCGATCCTCCAGCCGGCCCGCGACAAAAATGACCGTATTGCCCGCCACCGAGAACTGGCCCTTGCCGGCCTTGCACCAAAGTTCAAGAACGGCCTCGCCATTGTCGCCGATCTCCATGGTCGGGAGGCGCTTCGACCCGCCTTGACGCGCCACGTCGAGCGTCATCTCAAGCCCAAACGGAAACTCGCCATCGGCGTGAGCCGGGATCGGCTGGAAGACGGTAGCGGTGATAACAAACGTTGCTGCGCCCTGCCTCACAAGATCTTTCACTGAAAACATGGAAACAAATCCTCGAAAGCAAATCCCCGCGCACCATTCGGCCGCGGGGATTTTTATTGGCCGCCTCTGCTAAAGGTTTACTTCAGGACCATCTCTGTGAACGGATAGACATAGGCCTGCAGCGTGACGAGAACACCGACGAGACACGCCAGCACGATCGAGTGCAGGAATACGTAACGAAGGATCGAGCCTTCGTGACCGTACCAGTTGGTGGCGGTGGAGGCGACGACGATCGATTGCGCGTCGATCATCTTGCCCATGACGCCGCCCGACGAATTGGCGGCGCTCATCAACACCGAAGATAGCCCCAACTGTTCGGACGTGATCTTCTGCAGATTACCGAACAACACGTTGGAGGCAGTGTCCGAACCCGTCAGCGCGACGCCTAACCAGCCGAGCAGCGTTCCGAAGAAGGGATAGAGCACGCCGGTCGCGGCAAACGCCAAGCCCAGTGTCGCGTCAACACCGGACAGTCGCGTCAGCGTGCCGATCGCCAGCATGGCCGAAATCGTGATCAGCGAGATCGCGCACAGCCTTATCGTCCGGCCATATTCTGTGACCAGCCTGAGCGGCGAAAAGCCCATCAGGAAGCCGGAGATGATGGCCGCGATCAGCATGCCCGTTCCGGTGAACGACAGGTAGGTGAAGCCAAATACAGCGCCTTCCGGCGTAGGCTTCGCCGCCACTGGCGGGACCTTGTTGATCATGTTGTGCAGTTCGGGAACAGGATAATTCCAGGTGAAGATCGAGTTCGCCCAGGTCTTGAAGGCGCCGCTGCCCCAGATCAGCATCACGACGCACACGATGATCCATGGCAGCAAGGCGGTCCAGAGCTCGCCTCGCGTCAACAGCGTCTTGTCCATGGCCTTCGGCGCAGTCATCGTCGCAGCCGATTCATCCCTGCCGCGCAGCGCCGGCGACAGCCAGAGCTCCCTTGGCTGCCAAACCTTCAAGAACAGGATGAGGCAACCCATGGAGATCAGCGAAGCACCGATATCGACGATCCACGGGTTGATATAGTTCGAGATGACGAATTGCGGGATGGCGAACGACACGCCCGTGACAAGAATGGCCGGCCACACGTCCTTCATGCCCCTCCAGCCGGCGAACGCCCACACGACCCAGAACGGAACGATCAGCGAGAACACCGGCAACTGCCGCCCGACCATCGCACCCAGAATGTAGGGATCGAGACCGGTCACTGAAGCCAGACCCTGGATTGGTGTGCCGAGCGCGCCGTAAGCCACCGGGGCGGTATTGGCGATCAGCGACAGACCGGAAGCCGCTAACGGGGAAAAACCGAGACCGATCAGAACCGACCCGGTGATTGCCACCGGCGTACCAAATCCCGAAGCACCCTCGAAGAAGGCGCCGAACGAAAACGCGATCAGCAGGAGTTGCAGGCGGCGGTCTTCAGTGACGCCGCCGACGGCGCGCTTCAACAGTTCGAACTTTCCGGTCGCGACCGTAATCTGGTAGAGAAAAATGACGTTCAGGACGATCCAACCGATGGGGAAGAACCCGGCAACGACACCGAGCAGCGATGCGCGGATCGACATTCCGGCCGGCATGGTGAAGATGAAGATCGTGATCAGGTTAGTCACGATTACCGCAATGATGGCCGCGATATGCGCCTTGACCTTGCCACTGGCAATCAGGACCAAAAGCGTGACCACCGGAATGGCTGCGGCGATCGTCGACAGCGCCGCGTTGCCAAGCGGGTTATAGATTTGATTCCACATTTGCGGTTCCTCCCCACGCCGTTATAACTGCCCCAACCAGCGTGGACGGTCAGGTGTACCTGGCGTGATTTCGATTGGCCGGCATGCGCGAAATCTATCGCGAATTTGGTACACACCAAAATCGCTCACAACCTCGCGCAAGTGTGCTCCGCCCCCGCCCCTCGCCGGTGCACCATGCTAGAGTTGACTCGGAGGTGGGGACAAGCCGACGCTGCGGAGGCAGACTAGAACTTTAGTCTACATCGCCCAATTGTCCCCATCTTTTCAGAGTTTTGACGCCGTTCTCCGGGAGACCGCAATCTGTGAACAACATCCGCTCGACGCTCGCCACGGTGTGGCGGATCGCTGCTCCCTACTTCCGTTCTGAGGACAAATTAGCTGGCCGCCTGCTACTGGCGGCGGTGATCTCCATCGAACTTTCCCTGGTCCTGATCAACGTGCTGCTGAATCAGTGGAACAATCGTTTTTACAATGCGCTTCAAGAGAAGAACTGGGAGGGTTTCGTCACCGAGATCGGAATCTTTTCCGTCTTGGCGACGTTCTACATCGGCCTTTCCGTCTATCAACTTTACCTGAACCAATGGCTCCAGATCCGTTGGCGGCGCTGGATGACCTCGCACTATCTCGGCGAGTGGCTTCATAGTGCCAATCACTATCGCATGCAGCTGCGTGGCGATGCCGCCGACAATCCGGATCAGCGCATCACTGATGACGTCAAACTGTTCGTCGAGCAAACGTTGAACATTGGC
>VAZS01000279.1 GCA_005884855.1 Alphaproteobacteria bacterium
TCGCGGCGGTGATGCAGGATTTCGGCGTCACCAAAGGCGATCGCGTCGTTCTCTATATGCCGATGGTGCCGGAAGCGGTCGTCGCCATGCTGGCATGCGCGCGCATCGGCGCGGTGCATTCGGTGGTGTTCGGCGGGTTCGCGGCCAAGGAGCTTGCG
The DNA here is from genome assembly GCA_005884855.1 of Alphaproteobacteria bacterium. Classification (GTDB taxonomy): domain Bacteria; phylum Pseudomonadota; class Alphaproteobacteria; order Rhizobiales; family Xanthobacteraceae; genus Bradyrhizobium. Next base: position 159 of record VAZS01000279.1, read on the forward strand.
ACACGGATCGAGGATGCCAAACCAAAACTGATCTTCTCGGCAAGCTGCGGGCTCGAGCCCGGCCGGATCGTGCAGTACAAGCCGCTACTTGACGAGGCGATCAAGCTTTCCAGCGTCAAGCCGCAGGCCTGCATCATTCTGCAAAGGCAGCAGCAACCGTGCGAACTCACCGCCGGGCGCGACCACGATTGGGCCGAGCTGCGCGCTAACGCCATCGCGGCGAAGAAATCCGCGGACTGTGTGCCGGTACTGGCCACCGATCCGCTGTACATCCTCTACACGTCGGGAACGACCGGCCAACCCAAGGGCGTGGTGCGCGACAATGGCGGGCATTTGGTCGCGCTGAAATGGTCGATGTTCAATCTCTATGGCGTCAAGCCAGGCGAAGTCTGGTGGTGCGGCTCCGATATCGGCTGGGTCGTCGGCCACAGCTACATCGTCTATGGCCCGCTGATTCACGGCGCAACATCGATCATGTATGAGGGCAAGCCGATCGGCACGCCGGATGCCGGCGCGTTCTGGCGGCTCATCGCCGAGCACAAGGCGGTGGCGCTGTTCACCGCGCCGACCGCGTTCCGCGCCATTCGCAAGGAAGATCCCGATGGCAAATTCATCCGGCAGTACGACCTGTCAAAATTCCGCACGCTGTTTCTTGCCGGAGAGCGCGCCGATCCGCCGACAGTGGAATGGGCGGAGCAGCAATTGAAGGTGCCGGTGATCGATCACTGGTGGCAGACCGAAACCGGCTGGTGCATCGCCGGAAATCCGGTGGGGATCGGTCAGCTTCCGGTGAAGCACGGCTCGCCGACGGTGCCGATGCCCGGCTACCAGGTCGAGGTGGTCGACGAAGCGGCAAAGCCGCTGCCCGCCGGCTCCATGGGCTCGATCGTGGTCAAGCTGCCTTTGCCGCCGGGCTGCCTGCCCACCTTGTGGCAACAGGACGAGCGCTGCAAGGAGGCCTATTTCAACGAGTTCCCCGGCTACTACAAGACCTCCGACGCCGGCTACAAAGACGAGGACGGCTATATATTCGTCATGGGCCGCACCGACGACATCATCAACGTCGCCGGCCATCGCCTCTCCACCGGCGGCATGGAAGAGATTCTCGCCTCCCATCCCGACGTTGCCGAATGCGCCGTGCTCGGCATCAAGGACCCCATCAAGGGCGAGGCGCCGTGCGGATTCATTGTGCTGAAGGCCGGCGTCAGCCGTAGCAATGCCGATATCGAGAAGGAGATCGTGTCGCTGGTGCGTGAAAAACTCGGTCCGGTCGCGGCGTTCAAACTGGCGATTACCGTGGGCCGGCTGCCGAAGACGCGCTCCGGCAAGATCCTGCGTGGCACCATCAAAAAGATCGCCGACGGTGAGCAGTGGACTATGCCCGCCACTATCGAAGATCCCAAGGTGCTGGATGAAATCGGCGCAGCGCTCAAGGGGAGAGTGTGAATGCAATTTGGCTCCGCGAAACTACCAATCGCGCTCACGCTGATGCTTCTTCTCTCCGCCTGTGCGCAGCGTAGCCAGGTTGCGGCTTCCAGCCTCGGCGAAGATGACGACGCACTCTGCCGCGCCAATAATGTCGCGGTCGGCTCGTCGCAGTATATCGCCTGCCGCAAGGATCGTGACGTCTTGCGCAATAACGCGGCGGGGCGAGCCGATCGCCGCCAGCGCGATCTCGGCGAATACATGCTGAACCATCCGGACCACCCCTGACACTAGGAGTCCACCATGAACGAAGACGTGTTCAACGCCAGCCTGCGCAGGTTTCTCAAGAAGGTCGGAATCACCTCACAACGCGAGATCGAGAAGGCGGTGCGAGACGCGGTCGCCTCGGGGCGCCTCAGTCATGAGAAGCTGCCGGCCAAGATGGTGCTCACCGTCGGCGGGATCAGCCTCTCTCACGAGATTACCGACGACATCGACTTGGGATAGAACGCCGGCCGAGCCACTCGTTAGTCCTGCGGCAGCTGCGGCGAGTCCTCCGGCATTAGATGTTCTTTGAGGATCAGCCCAACGATCAGCAGCGGCGATGAGAGGAAGCCACCCATCGGTCCCCACAGCCAGGTCCAGAATGCGAGCGCGATGAACACTGCGAGGGCGTTGAGTTCGAGCCGGCGGCCGATGATCGTTGGCGTGACAAAATGCCCTTCCAGGAACGTAAGTCCGGCAAAAGCCAGCGAAGCCATCAGGCCGGCGTCGAGCGTGGGGAAGGCGATTATCCCGACCAGGGTCAGGACCACGAACATTGCTATCGGCCCAATGATGGGAAAGAAGTTCAGCGTCGCGGCCAACGCGCCAAGGCCGGCCGGACTGGGCATGCCCGTGATCGCGCAGATCAGGCCGGTGGCAATGCCCACCCCTAAATTGATCATGGTCACGGTGAGCAAATAGCCGCCGAGGTGCTCCTCGATTTCGTTGAGAATTCGCAGGGTTCGCAGCCGGGCGGTGTGATCGGCGAAGGTCAGAATGAGGACCCGACGCAGGTCTTGCCAACTCGCGATGAACAGCACCAAGGTGGCAAAGAACAGCAGAAACTCGGTAAAGGTCGGCGATAGGAATTCGAGCGCCGGCTGCACCCAATCGAACTTCGGCATCTGGAACGGCGCGCCCGAGATGGTATCGGGTCCACCGATCAAGCTCTGCAATTGCTGCCACAGCGCGAGTGGCCGGTCGAAGACGTGGAGTTTGTCCTTTAGCAGCGATCCGAGCTCGGGGAGCTGCGTGCTCCATTTAATCAGGGGGGAGGAGATCAGCCCCACCATGAAAGTCAGGGCGGTTGAAACTGCGGAGACGATCAGAACCGCCGAGAGGGCGCGAGGAACTCGGTGGCGCTCAAGATATCCCGCGGCCGGCGACAGCATGGTGCCGACCACGAACGCCGTCACGACAGGCAGAAAGAACGCCTTCGCCACATAGAGAACGGCGACGACGCTGATAATCAGCAGCGTGACCAGCGCAAAGGCAACGACTTCCGCGCGCCTGATAACGGGCGGCAGCTCGCTTTTGCTCTCGGGCAAAGGCGCACCGGCCGCTTCTTTGGGAGGAAGCGCACGTTCGTTGGGAAGGACACGCAACTGGCTCTCCCCCGAGGCTTCGGGCTGATTAGTTAGCGAGCCCGCGATGTCCTTTTCGACAACGGACTCAGGCAGCCATAACCGCTCCCGCGAGGCAAAGTTCCATATCGGCGGAGTGGGCGGATTGCCGGAGGGCGAATGGAACCGCGGAGCCGCCGTCGCGTTGTTTTGCAGGCATCGTTTTGATGCGCACCGTTGGGGCAGATCATGGCACAGAGATCCGCAGCCAGTTGCAGCATGCCGTCGCGCGTGGCGAACGCGTTCGTTTTCGCCGGAATCCTGTTAGCGGCCCCCGTGGGTTTCTCTAACGCCGCGAACTCGCAGGCGCTCGGTTACGCATCGCCGATGCAAAGCGCTTTCCTGTCGGGCAACGCCGGATTGGGACGCGGCGAGTCCGCATACGAAGGGGATAGCCGCGTCGTCCCCGAACGGTTGCGGCGGACCATTGTATCTCTCGACACCCGCGAAGCGCCCGGCACTGTCATCATCGATACTGGCAACACTGCGCTTTACTACGTACTCGGCCCTGGCCGGGCCATCCGCTACGGCGTTGGGGTCGGCCGCGAAGGTTTTACGTGGTCCGGCGTGCAAACCATCAGCCGCAAGGCGGAATGGCCAGATTGGCATCCGCCGGCCCAGATGATCGCGCGCCAGCCTTATTTGCCGCGCTTCATGGCGGGCGGTCCCGGCAACCCGCTCGGCGCCCGCGCGATGTATCTCGGCTCGAGCGAGTACCGCATCCACGGCACCAACGATCCCTCGACAATCGGGAAGTTCGTTTCTTCCGGCTGCATCCGGCTGACAAATGAAGATGTCAGCGACCTGTTCAGCCGTGTCGATATCGGCACCAGGGTGCTGGTTCTGCCGAAGAGTTCGCTGCCCCTTGCAGCTGGAGCAACCGACCCTAGAGCAATCGAACTCAAAGCAACCATTGCCGCTGCGCCGGGTGCGGCGCGGCCGCGGCCCGCGGCTATGGCAGTGTCCACCCGCGGTCAAGCGATGAACGTTTCGACGTCGTCGCTGTATTGAGAAAACGAAGTCTCGCGACGGAGACCGGAATGCTAAGGAGATCTATCACGCTGTGGGCATCGGGGGCTGCAATCGTGCTTGGCGCGCTGATACTGACCCCATCGGTGCAAGCTCAAGACTTTTTCTCCGCGCTGTTTGGTGGGTTCGATGGCGGCCGGTGGCGTGGACCTGCCATGCCGTGACGGGCGTTATTTCCCAGTCACCGGTCCCGACAACCAGAGCAGGGCGTCCTCGTGCAACAGCTTTTGCCCCGCGAGCGAAACCAAGGTGGTCTATGGCAGCAATATAGACGATGCCGCGACCGAGACCGGAAAGCCGTATTCGGAACTGCCGAACGCATTTCGCTATCGCAATGAGATTGTCGCGGGATGCACTTGCAATGGCAAGGACCAGATCGGCCTCGCCCCGGTGAAGATCGAGGATGATCCAACGGTTCGCAAGGGAGATCTCGTCGTCGGGCCGCAAGGGCTGATGGTGGCCGGCCGCAGCGCCGACAAACGCGGTGCGTCGTTGAATTTCTCGCCCGCTCCGGAACGGCTGCGTTCGCGCTATCGCCACGTTCCCGTAGTGGCTCGGGAATAGCAGCCACGATGGCCGCGGCGCGACGATCGATGTTGATCAGGCGGCGCGAATTTTCCCGAGAAACTCGGTGACCTGATCGCCCCAGCCGCTGACTTTGGGTTTCCAGCGTCTCGGAGGCAAGTTTAACATTCTCCGCCGCCGCGGCGCCTGCATCGGCATCGGTTCTGACGCCGCTGATGTTGTCCGAAACGTTCTTGGTGCCTTGCGCGGCGTATTGCGTGCTGCGGGTGATCTCCTGAGTGGCGGCGCCCTGTTCCTCGACCGCAGCCGCAATCGCGGTCGCGACATCGTTCACTTCGCCGATGATGCTGCCTATAGCCTTGATGGCGTCGATGGCTTCGCCGGCGACTTTCTGAATGTCCTGCACCTGCTCCGAAATTTCCTCGGTCGCCTTGGCGGTCTGGCTGGCCAGCGATTTGACTTCGGACGCCACCACCGCAAAGCCGCGGCCGGCTTCGCCGGCGCGCGCGGCTTCGATCGTGGCGTTCAACGCCAGCAGGTTGGTTTGGGCTGCAATGGTGTTGATGAGGCCAACCACCTCGCCGATGCGGCCTGCCGATGTCGCCAGCCCCTGGACCGTGCCATCGGTGTCCCGTGCCTGATTGACGGCGCGACTGGCGATACCGGCGGCATGCGCGGCCTGCTGGCTGATGTCGTTGATCGATGCGCTCAATTGCTCCGATGCCGACGCGACGCTCTCGACGCTCATCGAGGCCTCGCCGGATGCCTTCTCCGCGTCCTGAACGCGCTCATTGGTCTGCCGGGACACCGCCGACAGATTAGAGGAGGTTGCCCGCATCTGACTGGAAGCGTCGCCCAACTGATGGAGCGACTGGCGAACTATTCCTTCGAATTCACTCACACAAGCGTCGACCGTTTTCTGTCGCGCGATGGCGCTTGCGTTGCGCTCTTGCTCCTGATGTTCAATCCGCATTTTGTCGGTCGCCTGGTGCTTGAACGTCTCGAGCGCGCCGGCAAGTGCGCCGATCTCGTCCTGGCGTTGGCCATGTCCGGTATCGACGGTCAGATCGCCCGAGGCGACCTTCAGCATGGCGTCACGCATTCTGTGCAGAGGTTCGATGACACGACGGCTGACCGCCACCATGGCGCCGACCGTCAAGGCAACTGCAAAAACCAGCAGCACGAGCTGCAACATTAACGAACGAAACGCCTGCGAATGCTGGATCGAGGTGTGGTCCCTGGCCGCCTCGAGGGTAGCCTCGGCAAGCACGACGGCAAAGGAGAGGCGTCCAACCGTAACCGGGCTCCACCGGTTTGCAGTCAATTCGGGTTTCTCGCCGGCGATAAGCGCGGCCAGCAGACGGTCGGGCAAAGCCGCATGCCATGCCGTCTCAACCCCGCCGATCAATTTCGTATAGTTCAGCCGGGCGTCAGCCTGCAAGGCGCCGGCGGCGAGCCCGTTTGAGATCAGCAGCGATGCTTCGCCGCCGGTGTTGCGCAGCAGCCAGGCGATCTGCTTGATGGCCAGCAACTGGCCGATCACGGCGTCCTGATGATTGACTGCGGCGACAAGCGCTGCCGATAGCTTGTCCAACGTGTCCAGCAACCCCGCCGTCGTTTCCATGTATTCCTTGCCGAGCGTCGGTCGTCGCGACGCCTTGGGTTTGTTCATTTCGTCCCAGAATTCCTTCTGCAGTCGGGTCAGCGCCTTGAACGAGCGCTCCAGTTCGGGCACGTGGGTCGTCTGCTGCGCGAATTCGATGGAGGGCAGCAGTTCGAGCGCGTTGCTCATCGAGGGCATTTCGACGCCACGAAGTCCGCGCAGATATTTATCCATCTCGCTGTCGACCGGCTGATCGGAGTTCAACAGCCGGTTGGTGGTGGAGCCGTCGGTGCCCAGATTGTGCATCGCCTTGAACAGGCTCGCCGAGGCCTCGGCGACCACCGAGATGCGGCTCGTCACCTGCAGGCGCTTCCAGGATTCCCACGCGTCGAGCGAAAACCCGATCACGATGCAAAAGGCTGTTGTCAGGATGACTGTCTTGAGCAGCGCGGATACGCTCAGACGATTCAACATGATCGGCCCCCAGGAAAGAAAGTTCGTCCATTTGGGGTAAAAAGAGTAAACATTTCAGGCAGGATAGCTGCCGTAATAATACGAGGCACATCAAGCCGACCGCCCAACAAAGCGGCGGTTCCTACCGGGAGAATCAAGAGCCCCGGCCGATGGCCGGGGCTTGTTTGGATGATCGCGGCGATGGTTATTTGAGCGTCTTGAACCAGTCATCCACGTCTTTATGGACCTGTTCCTTGGCAAAGCCGTAGCGCTGCTGCAGCTTGCCTTCGAGCTGCTCGCGGCGGCCCTCTATGACGTTGAGGTCGTCGTCGGTCAGCTTCCCCCACTTCTCCTTTGCCGCACCTTTGAACTGCTTCCAGTTGCCTTCAACGCGGTTCCAATCCATTTCCACCTCTCTGTTGCGTTGGGATGAAAGCAAACGAACGGACACCTCAAACGTTCCGGAAGGAACCGTCGAACTGAAGGGATCACCCCGTCGCCTTGGCTTCGCGCCGCCGTGCCGTCAGGATGAATTCAGTATAGCCATTCGGCTGCTCGCGCCCTTTGAAAATCAGATCGCAAGCTGCTTTGAAGGCGACTCCATCGAAGCCGGGCGCCATTGGCCGGTACAGAGGATCGCCCTTGTTCTGTCCATCCACCACGATCGCCATCCGCTTGAGCGATTCCATCACCTGCTGTTTGGTGATCACACCCTGATGCAGCCAATTGGCCAGGTGCTGGCTCGAGATCCTCAAAGTAGCGCGATCCTCCATCAAACCAACATCGTGGATGTCAGGCACCTTCGAGCAGCCGACGCCCTGATCGATCCAGCGCACGACATAGCCGAGAATACCCTGGCAGTTGTTGTCGATTTCCTGCTTCACGTCATCGGGCGCCCAGTTCGATTGTGACACCGGAATGGTGAGGATATCGGACAGCTTGGCGCGCGGGCCGCCCTTCGCCAGTTCCTGCTGCCGCTCCAGAACGTTGACTTGATGATAGTGCAGCGCGTGCAATGTAGCCGCGGTCGGGGAGGGTACCCAGGCGGTAGTGGCGCCGGCCTGCGGATGGCTGATCTTTTGCGCCAGCATGTCGGCCATCTTGTCGGGCGCGGCCCACATGCCCTTGCCAATTTGAGCGTGGCCGGGGAGGCCGTCGATCAAGCCGACATCGACGTTCCAGTCTTCGTAGGCCTTGATCCAGGGTTGGGACTTCATGTCGTTCTTGCGGATCATCGGGCCGGTTATTGGGCAACGACAACATCTTTTCGACCCGGCCGAACACGTCGCAGGTCAGCGCCACCTCGTCGGGGCCGTGCATTTTTGGCTTCACGATGTAAATCGAGCCGGTGCGGCTGTTGCGGGTTTTCGCGCTGCCCTTGAGGTCATGAATTGCGAGCAGGCCTGTCACAGCGGCATCCAGAATGCCTTCCGGGATTTCAGCGCCGGTCGAGTCGAGCACCGCATCGGTGAACATGTGATGACCGACGTTTCGCATCAACAGCAGGCTGCGGCCATGCAAAGTGATCTCTTTGCCGTTCGCGGTCCTGTAGACCCGGTCGGGATTGAGTGCGCGCTTGACTATCTTCCCACCCTTCTCGAAATCCGCAGAGAGCGTGCCGTTCATCAGGCCGAGCGTGTTGCGATAGACCAGCACCTTGTCTTCAGCATCGACCGCCGCGACGCTGTCTTCCATATCCAAAATAGTGCTGACCGCCGATTCCAGGATCATGTCCGCGACGCCCGCCGGATCGTCCTTGCCGATCATGTGGCCGCGGTCGATCTTGATCTCGATGTGCATGCCATTATTAACCAGCAGGATCGCACTCGGCGCCGAGGGATCGCCCTGATAACCGGCGAATTGCGCGCTTGATTTCAGTGCGGTGGCGTTGCCGCTCTTTAGTTTGGCCGCAAGCTGCCCGGCGATCACGCTATAGGAGATCACATCGGTGTGGCTCCCGCTCGCCAGCGCTACGGCCGAATCCAGAAAAGCCTTTGCCTTGGCGATCACCTTGTCGCCGCGCGCCTTGTTGTAGCCGCGGCCGCTTTCGCCGCTCTCGTGCGGTATCGCATCGGTCCCGTAGAACGCATCGTAAAGGCTGCCCCAGCGCGCGTTGGCGGCGTTGAGCGCATAGCGCGCGTTGGTGAGCGGCACCACTAGCTGCGGTCCGCAGATCTTGCCGATCTCTTCATCGACATCAGCGGTTTCGACTTTTTGTGTCGCCGGCTCCGGCAAGAGATAGCCGATCTCCTTCAGGAACGCCGTGTAGGCATTCATGTCGAACGGCTTACCCTTGTTGGCGCGATGCCAAGCATCGATTTTCATCTGCAAACTGTCGCGCATGGCGAGCAGTTCACGGTTCCTGGGGCCGAGATCGCGCAGGATCGCGGCAAGCCCGGACCAGAACGCGTCGGCGGAAATTCCGGTTTTGGGCGTGGCTTCGTTCGCGATGAAATCGAACAAAACCGGAGCGATTTTCAATCCGTGGGCATCGATACGCTTCATGATGGTAATTTCTCACGCGAACTGCGCTCAAAGCGCGGTTTTCAGGGGCAAACGACAAACGGCCCGATGGCGGGCCTTGTTCCGGGCACGGCTCGGCCGTCAGGCTCAACTTGGCCGGAAAGCAGACCTACTACATGCTTGCCTGACTTTGTCATATGACCCCAAGCGGAAGCGGTACTCAAACTGAGCGGGCGCGCTAAAATCGCCAAATGCCCACGAAGCAGATCGGCGGTACCTGCGTCAAACCTGACCAGATCCAGAAACCGGGGAGACACCGAGATGGCTGAAACAGCCGCCTACCCATATGCCACTCATTTGGACGTCAAGTTCGATCCGCTGACATTGATCGACGTTTCTTTGTTAGCGAAGACCGTCACCGATCAATGGTACAATCAGACCCTATGCAGGGTGAACGAATCCGTTATCCGCCTTGGGGTCATGCAAGGCGAATACCATTGGCACAAGCACGATAATGACGACGAGTTCTTCTTCGTCCTCAGCGGCCGTTTCATAATCGATCTTGAGGGACACTCAATCGAGTTGCTGCCCAATCAGGGTTTCACAGTGCCGAAGGGAGTGTCGCATTGCACGCGCGCGCCCGAAAGGAGCGTGATCCTGATGGTCGAGACCGCCGCAATCGTGCCCACTGGTGACGCCTGATCGAACTCAAGGCCGGTCGCTGCTTCGCCTGCCGAGCAGGCTCATCCGTACTTTGGGATTTCAGCCAACATCGCGTTTGGGCTGTTCACGAACACGCGGCTGGCGCACCTGCTCACGCCGCTGTAACCCTAACGTGCAGTCGCTGCATGAACGCGCATTGGAGACTACGCCATGCTGAAACTCTACGGCAATCTGCGATCCCGAGCCACGCGATGCATTTGGATGTTGGAGGAAATGGGCGAGCCTTACGAACTGCTAGAGACCAGCGTCCGACCCGACGACCTGCAAAACCCCGCCTACCTTCGCCTTAATCCGAATGCGCGGATCCCAACGTTAGTCGACGGCGACACGGTGCTCTGGGAGTCGATGGCGATCAACCTCTACCTCGCGCAGAAGCCGGGGCCAATGCATGCGGCCAGCGCCGCGGTGGCCGGACTTGCGGCGCAGTGGAGTTTCTGGGCCATTCTAGAGACAGAGGCGCTGCTGCTGGACCTGCTGTCGCATCGCGTCCTGCTTGTGGAACATGTGCGCGATCCGTCTCACGTCGAACGGAACACGTTGCTGCTACAAAAGCCGCTCGGCATTCTCAATCAAAGTTTGAGCGGACGCGAGCACCTCGCCGGCGACAGCTTTACTGTCGCCGACCTCAACGTGGCGTCGATTCTGGCCTGGGGCAAACTCTCGCGGCTGGATTTCTCCCCGCACCCGAGCGTCGCGCGCTGGCTGGAGCGAGCGCTGGAAAGACCGGCGTACAAACGCATGTGGGATTCGCGGAGAAAAGTGTCTGGTGGGCTGTGACCGCGCTCGCTCTCCGCGGGTAAATGCTTGGTTCGCGTGATGAACTCGCGTCGTCTCATTGGGCCCTGGAGGAAACGCCTTACCGTCTAGAGCCTAGCACTTTGCGATGAGGCGCGAGTGAGAGAGGGCAAACAATTGGCCCCAGACACTGCGACCCAACGTCTGAGGTGGGTCAAAGGCAGACCTACGGCCCGCGTATTTGTTTATGTCAGCTCTTGCCGCAATAGCGGACATTGAAGAGAGCAGTACTTGTGTCCGCTTTGTGCCGATTTTGTTGCAGAAGTCGAAAATCGGGCATCCCTAGAATTCCCGCGAAAGTCGATCTTTGGACCTCTCTACTGCTGCGTCGCCTTTCAATGCCACTACGGGGTTCCGTGACCGATTTTGGATGAAGCGATATGGTCCCTCACGTCGCGGCACATAAAACGCATCAACGGGTCTAAGAATTTTCGACCGCTCCCCCGAAAAGACTTTTGCAACAATATCTGCCAGG
>VAZS01000280.1 GCA_005884855.1 Alphaproteobacteria bacterium
ATCCAAAGCCAAAGCGGCCTGATCTCGCAACTTTGGTGGCGGCAACCCGCCACCAAAGCGATCGGGCAGGCCATGACCTCGGCGAAACGGCCATCAGCAACGCAGGCGGGTCCGGCTTGGTCAGACGGATCGCCAGCAGCAAAGCTTGTCGGGATCAAGGATTTTGGCAAGCGCTGTTTGCTGCTGTGGGGAAGGCGAGGAAGGTGATTGTCAGTGGGGCGAACGTCAGCGAGCCCGAAGGGGTCTCTTCGCCTGTGATGCGCGGAACATCATCATTGGCTGTCAATTGCAGACTTTGGCCGTTGAGACGCACAGTACCGTCACGTAAGTCAGTGGCATCAAGCGTATAGCGGTTCGAAGCACTGGGTACCATCAATGTGCGCGAGGCATGGGAATCGCTGTTGATCACGAGAACACCGACCCCGCCGTGCGTGCCGCGTTGGCAATGCGCATAGACGTGGAAACCAGCTTGAAGGGGCGCGGCGGAATCCAGCACGCCGCTTCCCATCAGTTTTCGCCACAAAAGAGCACCCCAGTAATTGGGTCTTGGCGCCAACGTCTGTTGATCCAGCAAGCCATAATCGCTCGCCGCGAGCGTATTGTGCATCACGACCTGAACGCCAGCCTTGGCTAGCCGCCCAAGCTGATCGAGATATCTGAAGGTATCGAGGAAGCTCGCGTCCCATCGGTTTCCGCCGCATGCTGCCTCTGCGGTTTCCGTCAGCCAGATTGCTTTGCCAGGCGCGAACCTGTCACGAACGGAACGGTAGAAATCGAAAACATTATCGGTACGGGAGAGCCGTTCTTCGGAGAGCGCTTCATCTGGAGCGCTCGTACCACTGCATCGCTCTGGCAGCGTTCCGTAGTAGTGATATGAAAGCACGTCGATGCTGTCGGGCGCGGATTGGATGAACAGGCTCGACGCGAAGCCTGTTATGTCGGCAGTGCCGGGACCGAGCACGCGGATTTGAGGAAATTCTGCTTTCAGAAACGAACGGAAGATGTCGAAATCGCGCGTATAAGCTGCGGCATCGTAGTCGGTTGGGGTATTGCCGCTTACGGTGACATTGGGCTCGTTCATGAACTCAGCGGCCGCGATGCTTCCCCCGATCGAGTAGGTGTAGTTGAGAAATCGGCGCGCCTGGTCGGGGGACCAAATGCCCGAGGGATCGCGGGTGCCGGGACTTACGGCGAATGAAGTCACGATCTGCGCTCCTACAGCCAGCGAAAAATCAACCACTGCGCGCCATTGCTGCTGGCTGAGAACTCCGCTGAAACCGGTAGGCGGCGCGGATGGCGCACTGTCGGAAAGGGGAAAGTAAGTGGCGTTTGCCCAGGTGCCGCTGACACGCATGTAGGCGGGCGCCAATCCTGCAGCGAGCATCCGCAGCCGGGGATCGGTTAGATCGATCGGCGGACGGTATTGATATAAGTCCGAATTTCCGCCCGATGTCTTGGACCCATACGGCTTCCAAAACCTGCCGCCGGTCACCTCAACCATTTCGACGGTGTAGGATTGATTCCGTTCGTCGACCGTGCCGATGCGCACCATGCTCGCGGGCGTGATGGAAAATGGCTCGGCAAGGGTTAGGTAGGGAACTGCGATCAGCAATGCCGAGAGCAGCCAGAGTCCGCATTCGGCACCGATCCCGTCCGTCAAGCGCATCCGCTTCTGTCCCACCGATAACACAAGCCATTTAGCCGCAGCGTCTTCACCCAGAGCTACCCGCTCGGGACATAATGGCAAGCGCTTGGTCGCGGCTTGCTGCCGCGATTCTCGATCGGCACATTGCAATTATCCATACGTTGCTCGTCCATCCACTTCCTGCCGAGCCGCTCCTTACCCGTGAGGGGCGATAAATTCGCGGGGGGTTTTGCCACACCTGATCCAGTTAGCGCATGCCGTCCGCCTTGGGGAGACGCTGGCAAGGCAAAAAAGGAGGCAAGAAAGATGGTGAGCAGGAAGGTCTTGCCTCTGTAAAAACCTGTGACGGATGAACTCATAACAACCTCTCGGCTTGATGCACCGCAAACAGCAGAACGGTGCAATTTTGCGTGAAGTTAAGCACCTAAAGGCCCGGGTCCGTTTAACGCAGCTTCCTGGCTGCTAGCGAACGCAGCGCGGGCGCTCTCGCGAGCTTCGCCATCGTTTTAAGGCCTTTGGGGCAACGTTGCGGCCTCTTCACACGATAGCCAAAAGTAGATCAAGCGCGAGCCGACCGCCGGGCCGAAGGTGCAAAACGGCAGACCGCCGATAAAGGCCGTTGAATTGGCAAATGCCGGGCTTAGAGTTACGGCACGCGGGTGTAGCGCGGCTAGCCGATTAGCGGAACAAAGGGAGTTGTCATGGTATCGCGGCGCTCTGTTCTAACGACCTTGCTTGTCGCGGTCCTATCCAGCGCAGTCCGACCACTCTGGGCTGCTTCCGGGGGCCGCAATGCCATAAAGATGTTCGACACGGATAACGACGGTACGCTTGACCTTGCCGAGGTGAAGAAGGCGGCCTCACGGTTGTTTGGGAAACTCGATCGCGATCACGACGGTACTCTCGACCGGCGCGAGTTGGGCCGAAGGCTAAGTGCCAGAGAGTTTGCCGCGGCCGATCCTGACCACGACGGAACGCTCACGGAAGACGAATATCTGTCGCTCGTCGAGCGACGCTTCAAGGCGGCCAATCCGGACCGGGATGGAACCTTGGATGAAAAAGAACTGAACACTCGCGCCGGTCTGGCGCTATTGCGATTATTGAAGTGATAGCCGCTGCAACGACACACAAGGATTATTGCGGTGAATACTTGCGTAGTGTCCGAGCTGGGCCTAGTTTCCCACCGCGCGAAGCACGCGTCTTATGGGAGGCCTGAAATGATTTGGAAAACTCCGAAGATTGTCGAAGTGCCGGTGGGCATGGAAATCAACATGTACGCCTGTGCCGCACGCAAATAAATGCGTGGGGTCGATCTGCCCGGCTCGAGAGTCGATTCTGCTTTCGAGCCGCGGCGGCTGCCCGAGCGCAACCATCTAGTTGACCTTCCGCCAATGAGAGATTTGCGTTTGTTGCTAGCCGACGCTGGGTGGAAGGACCAGCCGGGCCTTGCCAGCGAAACAGCGCAGGGGCCCGGGAGTTTCCCTGCGGCAATTGATCAAACTACAGCCTCGCCAACAGGATGAAACTCGCCCGGTCCGGATCTGCCGG
>VAZS01000281.1 GCA_005884855.1 Alphaproteobacteria bacterium
TTTCAGCGTGTCTTCGTCCGCCTCGTAATTGCCCTCGCCATGGGCGATCGGCACGCGGATGACCTGCCCGGCGTTATAGCCGCGGGTGAACGGCGTGTCTGATCGTTCGACCCGCATGTGGACATCCTGGCAGACGAATTTGAGCTGCGCGTTTCGCATCAGCACGCCTGGCAGAAGTCCGGCTTCGCATAGAATTTGAAAACCGTTGCAGACGCCCAGCACCAAGCCGCCATTCGCCGCAAAATCGCGCACGGCGTCCATGATTGGCGCGCGCGCGGCAATGGCGCCGCAGCGCAAGTAATCGCCGTAGGAAAATCCGCCGGGCACCACCACAAGATCGGTGCCATCAGGCAACGAGGTCTCGGCGTGCCAGACCATTGCAGGTTCATGACCTGAGGCGAGCCGCAGCGCGCGCGCCATGTCGCGCTCGCGATTGATTCCGGGAAAGACAAGAACGGCGGATTTCATGCGCAGAGGTGCCTAGCTCAGAACCTCAACCCGGTAATTCTCGATCACGGTGTTCGCCAGCAGCTTGTCCGCCGCGGCCTTCAGGGTAGCCTCGGCTTTTGCCTTGTCGGAGCCCGATATCTCGATATCGAACACCTTGCCCTGACGAACGCTGGCCACGCCATCGACCCCGAGCGATTTCAACGCTCCTTCGATGGCCTTGCCTTGCGGATCGAGAATGCCTGATTTCAGGGTAACGGTAACGCGCGCTTTCACGTTTGCCTCAGCTCTTGACCAGCACCGGACCGGAGCCGGCTGGCCGCTCGTTTTCCATCAGGATGCCCAAACGCTTGGCGACCTCGGTATAGGCCTCCAACAGTCCGCCGAGATCCCTGCGGAAACGATCCTTGTCGAGCTTCTCGTTCGACTTGATGTCCCACAGCCGGCAAGAGTCGGGAGAAATCTCGTCAGCGACGATGATCCGCATCATCTCGTTCTCGAACAGGCGGCCGCATTCCATCTTGAAATCGACAAGGCGGATACCGATGCCCAAAAACAAGCCGGTGAGGAAGTCATTGACGCGAATCGCCAGCGCCATGATGTCGTCGATTTCCTGCGGCGTCGCCCAGCCGAACGCGGTGATGTGCTCCTCGGAAACCATGGGATCGTTGAGCTGGTCGTTCTTGTAGTAGAACTCGATGATCGAGCGCGGCAGTTGGGTACCTTCCTCGATGCCGAGGCGCTGCGACAGCGATCCCGCCGCCACATTCCGCACCACGACTTCCAGCGGCACGATCTCAACCTCGCGAATCAGTTGCTCGCGCATGTTGAGGCGGCGGATGAAGTGGGTCGGCACCCCGATGTCGTTGAGGTGCTGGAACAGGTACTCCGAAATCCGGTTGTTGAGGACACCCTTGCCCTCGATCACCTGGTGTTTCTTGGCATTGAACGCGGTCGCATCGTCCTTGAAGTGCTGGATCAGGGTTCCCGGCTCCGGCCCTTCGTAAAGCACCTTTGCCTTGCCCTCATAAATGCGGCGTCGACGGCTCATTGGGATGTACCGTGTGTTGTTGAAATCCATGAATTTGGTGTGCTCCGGACGGTTAGGAATTGCGACCCACGACGGAGCTGCCGTGAAGCCAGGATGGGGAAACAGAACGAGAACCCGGCCCAAGTCCAACCTATCTGATTGGGCTACCCAGCACAATCGACCCGGTCTCGGTGACGATTAGTTTTACCGTCCTGCCTGCGGCTTCGAGGCTGTTGTTTTTAACCATCTCCTCTAGTTATCTAGGCCCGCAGCAAGTCTGCCGCAACGAGGCCGCGGCACCAATTCGGCTCAGCAAGCGGAACCTTATGCCATGACCACATTCGACAAACGCGAGGAAGGTTTCGAGAAGAAGTTCGCCCTGGACGAGGAGCAGAAGTTCAAAGCTCACGCGCGCCGCAACCGGCTGCTGGGGGTATGGGCGGCGGAGAAGCTTGGAATCTCGGGCGACGCCGCCACCGCCTACGCCAGGGAAGTCGTCGCAGCTGCCTTCGAGGGAGGCGGGGACGCCGACGTGCTCCGCAAGGTGATGGGTGATCTCAGCGCGAAGGGCATCGACATCGCCGAAGCCGAGGTCCGCGCCGAAATGACCGAGCTGCTGGTGCAGGCCATCTTGCAGGTGAAGGCCGGGACGTAATTCACGTCAGGCGCCGCGCCCCGATCACGACCCGGAAATCTCCTGAGCGGAATGCTTGCTTCGCGGAGCCCTCAGCCCTCCTTGAAGCCATATTCCGGCACGTTGCCGCTGGCGCCGTAATATTTGTACGGCAGGAATTTGCCTGACATGGTGATCTTGACCCGGTCGCCTTTGGGATTGGGAAGCCGCTCCATGACCATGTCGAAGTCGATCGCCGACATGATGCCGTCGCCATACTCCTCCTCGATCAGCGCTTTCCACGCCGGGCCGTTGACCATGACCAGCTCGTAGAAGCGATAGATCAACGGATCGGTCGGGGGCATTTCCATGCCGCGCATCGGCGTCTCGTTGAGCATCGCGATTTCGGATTTGGAAAGGCCGAACAGCTCGCCAGCCTTCGCGGCCTGCGGTTTGGTCAGTTTCATCTGGCCTAGTATCGCACCGACAATCAGCACCTCTGAATAGCCGCCGATCTTTTCGCAGATATGTTTCCAACTCCAGCCGTTCTCGCGCTTGATGTCGAGCAGCTTTTCTGTGAGGTCGGATCGCTTCATGTGTCGTCTCCCGCAAGGCTTGATTGGACGTGCAGCATCGCACGCAAGGAGCGTGCCAGTGGACCTGGATTGGGCACCAAACCCGTCGAGATCGCTAGCGGGTTTCGAGCAGGGTTGATGCCAGCCGATCCAGTTCAGCCGCCACGTCGTTTTCAACATCCCCAACCGCCATTCGGATGACGCGGTAGCCGCGCGCCTCGAGCCATGACTGTCGGACGCTACGATCCTTGCCAATCACCTCGCCCTCATCGGGATTGATCAGTTCGATGGCGATCCGGTGCACAAAGGATACAAAATCGGGAATGTGCCGGCCGACCGGCGTCTGCCGCTTGAATTGTCCGGCGAAGCGCCGATCCGTCGTCAGCGCCTGCCACAGGATGCGTTCGGCGTCGGTCGGATTTCGCCGCAACAGCCGCGCCAATCCGCGCACCGTGCCGCTCTCGGAGGGCAAGGTGCCCTGCCCATGCTCGGCGAGCAGCGCCCGCAGCCTGGTAGCCTGTTCGCCATCGAGCACACCGCCTTTGGCGGGGCCCTTGCGCCCCTCGGCGATTGCCATCACCACCCCGTGCAGCGTGTGCATATCCTGCTTGGTCGGCTCCATCCGCGTGAAGATGTTGCGCAGGTTGACCAGCATGGTCTCGCGCTTCTCCGCCGGTCGCAGGAATTCGACCTCATCGAGTTCGCGCACCAGATTGTCGAAGAATGCTTGCATCTGATGCTGCGATGCGCGCTCGGAGCGCTCCGGCATTGCAAACGGCAGCGCGCCCGTCGTCGCAAGCTTGAACCATTCATAGCCGATCAGTAGCACCGCCTGCGCAAGGTTCAGTGAGGCAAAGCCCGGATTGACCGGAAAGGTGATGATGCGGTCGGCAAGCGCGACCTCCTCGTTCTGTAGGCCGTAGCGCTCGCGTCCAAACAGGATTCCGACGGTCGCCCCAACCCTGATCTGGCCCGCCATCTCCCGAGCGGCAGCTTCAGGGCCGACCACGGGCTTGGCCTGGTCGTGGGCGCGGGCTGTGGTGGCGAACAACAGCGTGCAGTCGGCGACCGCCTGCTCGACCGTATCGAACAGCTCTACCCGATCGAGGATGTGATCGGCGCCGGCGGCGGCGCGCTGCGCGCCGACATTAGGCCAGCCGTCGCGCGGGTTAACGATTCGTAGCCTCGCCAGCGCGAAGTTTCCCATCGCACGCGCGGCCATGCCGATGTTCTCACCGAGCTGCGGTTCGACCAGAATCACAATTGGGCCGGCAAGATCTCTGCCTGATTTGGTCTTGTCGGTGCCCGAACCGGACATCTCACTTCACTTTCTGATTCAACGTCTCAAGATTCTGAATCAAGTTCCGAAGAACCTGATTCAACACCTGAAGCTGCGGCCCGCATTCAATTGTTAGAGCGGCAGCA
>VAZS01000352.1 GCA_005884855.1 Alphaproteobacteria bacterium
CCGAGCACTGCCTGCCAGTGATGCTGGATGTCGGCACCAATAACGAGGAGTTTCTGAACGATCCCTATTATATCGGCTTGCGTCAGGGACGACTGACCGGCGCGGCTTACGACGAATTCATAGACGAGTTCATCACTACGGCGCGGGCAACGTTCCCGGGCGTGCTGATCCAGTTCGAGGATTTCGCCAACCATTCCGCTTTCCGCCTTCTGCACAAATATCGCGACAAGATTTGCATGTTCAATGATAACATTCAGGGAACGGCTGCGGTCGCGCTTGCAGGTCTGTTCTCGGCCTTGCGCGCGAGCGGCAACAAGCTTAACGACCAGACGGTACTTTTCCTGGGCGCGGGCGAGGCCGCAACGGGCATTGCCGACCTCGTGGTCTCAGCCATGATGGCGGAGGGCGCTTCCGAAGCCGAGGCGCTCAGGCGCAATTGGCTTGTCGACTCGCGCGGCCTTGTCGTAAAGAATCGGGCAGGGCTCACCGAGCATAAACTTCGCTACGCGCATGACCATGCGCCGGTCGCCGACTTTCCGAGCGCGATCGAAGCGCTTAAGCCCACGGCCATCATCGGCGTTGCGGCGGTGGGCGGCGCCTTCACGCCGGAGGTGCTGCAAACGATGGCTCGAATCAATGAGCGACCGATCATCTTTGCACTCTCCAACCCAACCTCGAAGGCGGAATGTTCGGCTGAAGAGGCCTACCGTCACACTGCCGGTCGCGCCCTGTTCGCATGCGGCAGCCCTTACGATCCGGTAAAGCTTGGCGACAGAATTTTCGTGCCCCGGCAGGGCAACAATTCCTACATCTTTCCCGGCGTCGGTCTGGGCGCGATCGCGAGCGGATCAAGATTGGTGACGGACGAGATGTTCATGGCCGCCGCCCATACGCTAGCCTATCTCGTCACCCAGGCCGATATCGAACAGGGCAGTCTCTATCCAGCGCTACCCCGAATCCGTGAAGTTTCGGCACACATCGCCGCTGCTGTTGCTGAGGTTGCCTATCGACAGGGTTTGGCAACGTGCGCAGTGCCGAATGACCTCATGGCATTCGTTCAGTCCCAAATGTACGACCCTCGCTACTGACGAGGTCTTCGACAGATACCTGTGCGGCAGTCAAGCTCTGGTGCCTTGCCTCGACATTTGAACCATGAAAGGCTCGGATCAGGTTACTGGAGCTGACGCCGGTCGGTCGGAAAGTGGAGCGGGGACGATGCGGATATCTTTCAAGTGGATCTTGGCGGCCGGGGCTTTGGCCTGCGTTTTTGCGGGCACAAACGCAGCCCGCGCGCAGCAGACAATCCGCGTCGGCTGGACCATTCCGGCCGAGGAATCGAAATACTGGATGATGCGCAGGTCCGCGGAATTCCCAAATCTCGGCAAAACCTACAACGTCGAATGGACGCAATTTCAGGGCACCGCGCCGATGACGCAAGCGCTGGCCGCTGGCGCGCTCGATTGCGCGACGCAGGCTCCCTTGTCGCTGGCGAACGGAGTGGTTGGTGGAAATCTGAAGGCCTACATCGTGGCCCAACATGTTTACGAAAAGCCCGGCGGCTTCTCCGTGTATTGGGCAGTGATGGATGACTCTCCCATCAAGAAGATTGCCGACCTGAAGGGAAAAAACATCGGCATCTCCGTGATCGGCGGCGGCACCTACGGTCCATTCGCGATGCTCTTGAAAAAGAACGGCGTCGATCCGGCCAAAGACATCAAGCTGGTTGAGGTAGGCTTCGCTGTTTCCGAAGATGCTCTGCGTCAGGGGCGTGTCGACGCCGTGAACATGAACCAGCCCTTCGCCGCGCGAGCGGAGGCCAAGGGCGGCACACGCAAGTTGTTTTCGCTCTCAGAGGAAATGCCAAACATCGTCCACATTCTCGAGGCCTGCCGCGCCGATTTCGTCGACAAAAATCCGGACCTGATCAAAGCCTATGTGCGCGATATCACGTCGGGCATGAAAAAGGCCCTGGCCAATCGCGAGGAAACACTCAAGGTCGTTTCCGAAGTGCTGAAAGCACCTGTTCCGGTTCTCGAAACTTACCTGCTCAAGGACAACGATTTCGGGCGGGACCCCGGTGCCGCGCCGAATTTCGTGGCCATCCAGAACATGCTCGATATCTACGCCGCGACGGGAATGCTGCCGAAGATGGACGTCGCGCAGTTCAAGCATCCGAGCATTGTCGCGCCGCTGCAATAGACGTTCGCGCTGGCGAGCGGAGAAAGCGCATGAAGAAGTTGCGATCGCGGGTGACGACCGATGGGCTCGATCGTGCGCCGCACCGCGCCTTCATGCGAGCGATGGGGCTCGATGATGAGGCCCTTGCCAAGCCGATGGTCGGGGTCGTCAGCATGAAGGGTGAACAAACACCCTGTAACATGACTCACGATTTCCAGGTCGATGCGGCCAAGGCGGGAATAGCGGAGGCGGGCGGCACGCCGCGCGAATTCGCTACCGTTTCGGTCTCCGACGGTATCAGCATGAACCACGAGGGCATGAAGTTCTCGCTGTTCTCGCGTGAGCTGATTGCGGACTCGATCGAGGCCGTGGTGCACGGTCTGGCCTACGATGCGCTGATCGGTTTTGGCGGTTGCGACAAGACGTTACCGGGCGTGATGATGGGAATGATTCGCTGCAACGTGCCCTCGATCTTCATCTATGGCGGCAGTGCGTTACCCGGACGCTTTGAGGGAAAAACCCTCACTGTCCTGGACTCCTATGAGGCTGTGGGCGGCTTCATGACCGGCGAAATCGACGGCGCGACGCTGGCCGGTATCGAGCGAAACTGCCTGCCGACGATCGGCGCCTGTGCGGGACAGTTCACAGCCAACACAATGGGAATGGTTTCCGAGGCGATGGGCTTGACGATGCCTAACGTGTCTATGATTCCCGGCGTCTATGCCGAGCGCGCGCAAGTTGCGCGCGGGGCGGGCGGTTTGGTTATGAGGATGCTTGAAAGGGGCGGGCCACTGCCGCGCGAAATCGTCACGCGGAAGGCTTTGGAGAACGGTGCGGCCATTGTCGCTGCCACGGGCGGCTCGACCAACGCCGCGCTGCATCTGCCGGCGCTTGCCAATGAAGCCGGCATATCCTTCTCGATCGACGATGTCGGGAAGGTATTTGCGCGCACGCCGTTGATTGGCAATCTCCGCCCCGCCGGAAAATACACTGCCAAAGACGTATACGACGTCGGCGGTGCCGCCGTTGTGATCCGCGCGCTAGTCGAAAGCGGTCACATCGATGGCGGCTGCCTGACAATCTCAGGCAGGACCATTGCCGAAGAATACGGCAACGCGAATGCGCCCGACGGTGAGATCATTTTGTCCACAACCCGGCCGATCATGCCCGATGGTGGTCTGGCGGTCCTCAAGGGCAATCTTTGCCCAGATGGCGCCGTGATCAAGGTGGCCGGGCTCAAGAGCCTGTTGTTTGAAGGCAGCGCGCGTGTGTTTGAGGACGAGGAGCAATGCGTCGAAGCAGTGCGCAATCGCAACTATTCAGCCGGTGACGTTCTCGTCATTCGCAATGAAGGCCCGGTCGGCGGTCCTGGCATGCGCGAGATGCTCGGAGTCACTGCGCTGATCTATGGGCAGGGCATGGGCGAGAAGGTGGCGCTCATCACAGATGGGCGCTTTTCTGAGTTGGCTGAGCGGCGGCAGTCATGGAAGCCGCGACCGCCACGACATCGGGCCGGTGCGCTCGCAAAATATGCGCGTCTGGTCGGGCAGGCACCCGGCGGGGCCGTCACCCATGACGGCGCGGCGGACTGGCCATGGTTCGATTAGAATGATCTGGCCATCAGGCCGAAACAGCATCGCCAAGCCTTGCAAGTTTCCGCTATGCTCGGTTCAACCAAATCGAGTAGCTAATTAAAGCTCACAGCCCTATGCCGGAGGACAAGCAGGAATGAAGGTTGCGCCATCCAGGCCCAACATTGAGGACGAACTCGCCCCGGCGCGCCGGCAGACAAACGCGATGATCGCGATTGATAATGTCTCGCATGTTTTTCGCACGTCCGGACGTCAAGACCACCTGGCGCTCTCGAACATTTCGCTGATCATCGAGGATGGCGCCTTCGTCGCGATTCTCGGGCCCTCTGGTTGCGGAAAGTCGACGCTGCTTTACGTTGTGGGCGGTTTTGTCAGTCCGACCGAAGGTCTCGCCAGGGTGAAAGGGCAGGCGATCACAGGCCCTGGGCCTGATCGCGGGCCGGTGTTTCAGGAATTCGCCCTATTCCCCTGGAAGAGCGTGCTTGGCAACGTCATGTATGGTCCCCGGCAGCAGGGGGTAAAATCAGCCGAAGCTGAAGCCCAGAGCCGCGCGTTGATCGAGATGGTCGGGCTCAAGGGCTTTGAGCATTTCTATCCAAAGGAATTGTCCGGCGGCATGAAGCAGCGCGTCGCGCTGGCGCGCACGCTGGCCTATCATCCCGCCGTGCTGCTGATGGATGAGCCATTCGGCGCGTTGGACGCGCATACGCGCACTCGGCTGCAGAACGATCTGCTCAACATTTGGGAACGCGATCGGAAAACGGTGCTGTTCGTTACTCATTCGGTCGATGAGGCGGTGTTTCTGTCTGACAGGGTCGTCGTGATGACGCGGTCGCCGGGGCGCATCAAGGAGGTCGTCGAAATCGACCTGCCGCGTCCGCGCCGACGTTCGGAATTGCTGCTCGACCCGCGCTACCAGAAGTATGTCGTCGAGATTGAGCGCATGATCGACGACACCAGCGAAGAGCAGTTGCGGCCATGATGTCCGGGCGCGATCTTGTTTCGCGCGCGGCGCCGTTGCTGGCGTGCCTCGGCTTGCTCGGGCTCTGGGAGATCGCGGCGTTGGTCCTGAGCACCGACAGCTTTCCGACAGCGTGGGTGGCGATCCGCGCAATACCCTCGATCCTCGGCGACAAGGAATCATTGATCAATATCCTAGACTCGCTGCGCCGCATGGCGATAGGCTTCGCTGTCGGCGTAATCGTTTCGATTCCGCTGGGATTGATGATGGGCCGCTCGCGCCTTGTGGCGTCGTTTTTCAATCCACTATTGATGGTGACTTATCCAGTGCCGAAGGCGGCGCTGATGCCCATCATCATGCTCTGGCTCGGCGTTGGCGACCTCGCCAAGACTCTCGTGATCTTTCTGGGCGTTAGCCTTCCCGTGATCTATCACAGCTTTCAGGGCGCGAAGGCGGTCGAGGAAAAAATGTTATGGTCGGGTGCCGCCGGGAATATCCTCTTCAACTCGCTGGATATGGGACAATACGACACAGTATACGCGATGATCATCATCATTGGGGCCATGGGCATTGGCCTTGACGCCGCGTTCGAAAACCTGCGTGGCAAGCTGGTGAAATGGTCCGAGCCCAGTTTCGAAATTCCCTTGAGCTTTGCATGAACCCGCGCGCTGTTACTACAGATGTTCTGCTTGGAATCGTGCCGATCGCACTGTTAGTTGCGTTCTGGCAGGGGCTTGTCTCGTTTGGCTATGCACCGCCGACCCTGCTGCCGCCGCCCGGCCTGGTATTTGCGCGTCTGGCCCAGCAACTGTTCACCAGCAGTTTTCAGCAAGAGATCGCGGCAACGCTGCTACGGTTGTTTGCAGGATTCTCGATTGCAGTGATCTTGGGCGTCACCATCGGCCTAGCTGCGTCGGCGAGCCCGGCCGTTAACGCCGTGGTTCGTCCGATCGTCCGGGTGTTAGCGCCGTTACCCAAGGTCGCGCTCTATCCGGCATTACTGCTGCTGCTAGGTTTCAATCACCAATCGAAGATCATGCTGGTTGCCGCCGACGCGTTGTTTCCGATCCTGCTTTCCACCTACTATGGAGCATCGATGGTTGAACAGAAGTTGATCTGGTCGGCAATGGCGGCTGGTACGCCGCGCCGTCAGATTATGCTCAAGGTGGTGCTGCCGGCCGCGGTGCCGTCCATCCTTACCGGTTGCCGCATCGGACTTGTAATCTCATGCATCGTGGTCTTTCTCGCCGAAATGATCACGTCCACCGACGGCCTCGGACATGTCCTGGTGACGGCGGCGCGTACCTTTCAAGCCGTCGACATGTTCGTGCCGCTGATCACGATCTCGCTGCTCGGTTTGATCCTGAACGGGGTCTTGCAAGCTTTGAGGACATATCTGCTGCGCGGGTTCCCGGAAGTCTGATCCAGTTGTCTAATTGGAGATAGAGCATGTTTGCGGATCGCATCGAAGCAAAATGGATCGACGCGTTCTGCGAGATTTTCGAGCGTTGCGCGGTCAAGTCCGGTGACACCGCCGCGATCCTCTCGGAGACGCAATCGCGCGCGCTCAATGTTCATTTGGCCGAACTCGCCTTGTTGCGGATAGGCGCGAGGCCGTTTCACATCGTAGTGCCAACACCTCGGAACAAACAGATCGTGCCGATCCGTTCTACAGGCGCCAGCGAAGCGATCCAGCGGCTTGCGCCAGTCGTGAGTGCGCTGCAGCAGGCGGGGTTTGTGGTCGATTGCACCATGGAAGGGCTGATGCACGCAGTGGAGACACCGGAGATACTAAAGTCAGGCGCGCGCATTCTCGTGATCTCCAATGAACATCCCGAGGCGCTCGAGCGCATGGTGCCCGATAGCGCATTGGAAAAGCGCGTGCGGGCGGCGGCCAAGATGCTGCGCGGAACAAAGCGGATGCACGTCAGCTCGAAAGCAGGCACTGAGCTTGAGGTTGACATGGCCGGCGCCTCGACGGTCGGCGTGTGGGGCTGGACGGACAAGCCGGGGACGCTGGCGCATTGGCCGGGCGGCATTGTGGTGAGTTTCCCGAAAAGCGGTACGGTCAACGGAACGCTTGTCATGGCGCCCGGTGACATCAATCTCACGTTCAAACGCTATTTGAGCTCCCTGGTCAGGATGACCCTCCAGAACGATTACGTTACGCACCTTGAAGGCGAGGGCGCCGACGCTGCGATGATGCGTGCTTACCTTGCGGCGTGGGGCGATCGCGAAGCCTATGCAGTGTCGCATGTCGGATTCGGCATGAATCCGGGCGCGCGCTATGAGGCGCTGACCATGTACGACCAGCGCGATACCAACGGCACTGAGCTGCGCGCCGTCGCCGGAAATTTCCTGTTCTCGACAGGCGCCAATGAATTTGCTGGCCGGTACACTGCCGGACACTTTGATCTGCCGATGATGGGGACAACGATCGAACTCGATGGCCTTGCGGTGGTCCGGGAAGGCGTGCTGCAGGACGTGTTCGGCTAATCGTCATCCAGCACTGGCGGTCGTGCCAGTCCAAAATGCCTGAGCAGATTGACCAGTTCTGCCAACCGCTGCTCGCGATAGGCATCGACGTCCATTCCAGAATAGTCAAGGAATCCAGCCCCGGTCCGCAGGCCGATGCGGCCGTCGCGCATGTTGCGTGAGATGACCTCGGGGGAGCGATAGCGTTCGCTGCCCAGGGCGCCCTCCAGATAGCGGCTTGCGTAGTAGAGGATGTCGCCGCCACCCCAGTCGATGAATTCCAAAAGCCCCAGCACGGCGTAGCGGAACCCGAAGCCGTATCGGATCGCCTTGTCGATGTCCTCGGCGCTGGCGACGCCTTCTTCCACCATCCGCGCTGCCTCGTTCATGGCAAGCGCCTGGATGCGCGGCACGATGAATCCGGGCGTGGCCGCGCACACCACCGGCACCTTGCCGATGCCCTCGACTAACGCTTTCACCCGCGCCGTGACGGCCGGATCGGTCGCCGTCCCCGGCGAAATCTCGACCAGCGGGATTAGATACGCCGGGTTGAGCCAGTGAACGTTGAGGAACCGTGCCGGGAGCTCAACCGCGCCGGAGATCTCGTCCACCAGAATGGTCGACGTGGTCGAGGCAATAATGGTTTCACGCCCGGTATGGTTAGAGGCAGCGGCCAGCACCTCTCGCTTGAGGTCGACTACTTCGGGCACAGCTTCGAACACGATCTCTGAGTTGGCAAGCGCGGCAGCCATATTCGCCCGAGGCACCATCGAGACACGAGAGATGACGGTCTTCGCATCCCGGTCCGTCAGCAATCCAAACCGCGCCATGCTGGCAAGCGTCTTGCTGATTTCGCCAAGCGCCTCGGCTTGAAGCGATACGAACTGCTCCGCAGCTCTCGCCTTGACGTCAACCATGATTACGGGGTACCCGGCATAGGCAAACGCCACCGCTATGCCGCGGCCCATACGGCCAGCGCCGAGGCAGGCGATCGCAGCACGAGCAATGCTCATCGGGCAAACCCGTGGCGCAAGAACGCCTGTAACTCGCTGCGGCCGAGGCTGCCGAGACCGAGTCTCTCAAGCGTGCGCCCGCCCTTCATGAAATCCTCCCCGCAGATCGCGCCGCCAACGGCCAGAAAAGCCTTTGCCAGTGGTGTTGCAACGCCTGCCAGTTCGGCTACCGAAACCAGAAACGACAGGCCCAGGCGTAAATCCTCCCGCATGTAGCGGTGCTCTGTGAGCACGATCCGCTCGCGCCAGTCACCCGAATCGGTCAGGCGATCATGCGAGCCGCGGCCATACATCCACTGCTCGCCTTGGGAGGCATAATGGTGCGCCAGAGGAAAGTGTGGGGCGCCATACCCGAATCCCTCGCGCACCGCGATGCGTTCAGCATCCAGGGCGTCGGTAACCCGGCGGACCGAGGCCTGCGTGCCTTCCTTGTGAATGTCCCAGCGCTCGAAATGCTCGATCGGTCCCGCGTTCATGACGATCAGCGGCGGATGGATGATCGGACCGGCATTCATCAGCGCGCCCGATAACGCGTCGCCGCAAGGTTCGATCACGCTAGGAAAGGCGCGGCCGATTACATCGAGCGCGTGATTGGCGGCGTCTTCCGGAAATACACCCACTGGGAGCCGCTTGGCGCGAATCGTGATGGCGACTTCGAACGGGCCGTGCTTGCGCGTTAGCCATGGCAGCGTGCCAGTCTCGGCAAATGCGACAGCGGCGCGATTGCGGGCCTCATGAGCTGCTTTTGCGAAAATGATCGAGCCGAATGTCCCCGGCGGCAGGAACACTACCTGACCTTCCCCAAGATGTGGCGCGAGCAAATTCGCGATCTCGTGTTGGGCGAACGCCGGCGTAGGGCACAGAATGAGCTCGGCGCCCCTGACGGCCTCGCCGATGTCGTTTGTCACCAGCGCCAATTGCACGTCGTACCGGCCGTCTGAGTCCTTCAGGGCGACACGACAATCGCGTGCGCGATGCTCCGCCACCATCCGCGCGTCGCGCCGCCACAGCCGCACGTCATGGCCTTGCAGCGCAAAATCACCCGCGGCCGCAAACGATCCATTGCCGCCGCCGAGCACTGCGATTCTCAAAATGAATCTCCGTGCGCAGACTTGGACTCCTGTAGCTGTCTCAACATAAAATGTTGGACCTTGCCTAGCGCCGTGCGCGGCAGGTCATCGACGAAAATAACCTCGCGCGGTACCTTGAAGCGAGCCAGCTGCTTCAGTGCATGGGCTCGCAACTCCTCTGCCCCCACAAGACATCCGGAACGCCTGATCACGTAGGCCACCGGAACCTCATCCCATCTGGGATCCGGCCTTCCGATCACGCCGCACTCCACGACGTCCGGATGCTCCAGCAGCACGCGTTCGATTTCCGCGGGATAGACGTTTTCGCCTCCGGAAATAATCAGGTTCTTCTTGCGGTCGTGCACATAGAAATAACCGTCGCCATCACGCCGGCCGATATCGCCAGTGCGGTACCACCCGTCGTGCAACGCTTCGCGGGTAGCTTCTTCATTGCCCCAGTATTCGCAAAACACGTTGGGGCCGCGTACCGCAATCTCGCCCGGCGTGTCCGGGGGCAGCTCTTTACCCGCTGCGTCGATCACAGCTGCCTCGCAGCATAGCCCGGGAAGGCCGGTCGAATCGACCCGCGATAGATCCCCCTCGAGGCGGGTGTAAATTGCAACCGGACAGGTTTCGGTCGAACCATAGACCTGCAGCACCGGTACACCGCGCGCGATAAACCGATCGATCAAGTAGGGCGGTACGATGGTCGATCCAGTGGAGATCGCTTTGAGCGAGGACAAGTCCGTCATAGCCCAGTCGGCGTGGTCGGTGATCGCTTGAATTGTCGCAGGCACCAGCACAGTCAAAGTCGGACGATCGCGCTGAATGGCTGCGAGCGTTGCATCTGGCGTAAAGCGCGGATGAATGGTCACGGTTGCGCCTTGGTGCAGCGCCGGCGTGGTCTGAATATTGAGGCCGCCGACATGGAAAAAAGGCAGCACAGTAAGCACGCGATCGCCAGAGGTGAGGGCATGCATGTGCTGGCTCATTACCCCGTTCCACAATAGCGCCTCCTGGCGCAGCACCGCTCCCTTGGGTCTTCCCGTTGTGCCCGAGGTGTAGACTATCAGCAGGGGACAGCTGAGATCTGTGTTGGGGTTGCGGCCTTCGCCCGTTGCGCGCGCCAGAAGGACGTCGAACGCGATTCCGCCCGAAGGCGCGAAATCGAACCCGACGACGTTGGTGTCAGGCAAGCGTTTTTCCAGCGCCGGCAGAGTTTCGGCAAACGCCCGTTCGAGCACCAGCACCTTCGCGGCGGCATCCGAAAGGATGAACAGTTGCTCGGCTGTAGCAAGGCGCCAGTTCAGAGGCACCAGCATGGCGCCAAGCCGTGCACAGGCATACAGCAGCACCAGATAATCCGGTCGGTTCAGGCTGAGAACCGCAACCCGATCGCCGCGGCTGACGCCGAATTCGCTCTTCAGGGCGCACGCCGTCAATTGGATCCGCGCATGGAACGTCGCGTAGCTGAGTGTCTGTTCCTCAAAAACGACGGCGGCCTTGTCGGGCGTGAACGCCGCGTTGCGTTCGATTAACTGGGAAAGGTCCATTTTTGAACTAGTCGTCCGACTCGCCGGTCTCATACAGCGCTTCGCGTCCAATGCGGTCGAGACAGAGTTCGGCTGTCCATGGCAGCATCAGCGAGCCGCAGCGGCTGTCCCGATAAATGCGCTCCAGCGGCAGCGATTTCAGCATCGCCTGGCCACCGCAGGTGCGGATTGCCAATGTCGCGATCTCGTTGGCCCCTTCCATCGCGGAATACTGGGCCGCGTAAGCGCGCAGCACCTGCTCCTTGCTCGGATTGGCGCGAGCCTCATTGACCGCCTGAAACCAGATTGCTTTCATCTGCTCGAGTTTGATCTGCATCTGCGCAACCGCAACCTGCTTGGTCGGATACATTCGTCGTTTGACCGGCGGCGTGCCCGGCACCTCACCGCGCAGGTATCGCACCGTGAAATCGTAGGCCGCTTGCGCCAAACCGACATAGGTCGGCGATAGCGTCAGGAACATGTGCGGCCAGCGCATCGCCGCCTGAAAATAGACGCCGCGCGGCATCAGTGCCCCATCCTCCGGCACGAATGCGTCTTTGAACAACAGTGTGCGCGATACAGTGCCGCGCATCCCCAGCGGATCCCAGTCGCCAACCACGGAAACGCCTCCCGTGTTGGCGGGTATTGCTAGATACAGCGTGTTACGCCGGGAAGCTTTTTCACCTTCCGCGACCTCAGTGCAGAGCACGCCGTAGTAATCGGCATGGCCGGCCAGCGACGCGAAAATCTTTTTGCCATTGACGATCCAGCCGCCTTTGACCGGTTTGGCTTCGGTGCCGAACGCGACGCCTCCGGCCGCTGCCGCCCCGCCTTCCGAGAACGGCTGCGAGTAAACAGCGCCATTCTCAATGATGCGCTTGTAATGCATGGCGCGCCGCCGCTCGTGTTCGGCGCGGGTGGTTGCGTCCATTTCCAGATCGTCGGCCAGGGGACCTGACCATAGCGTTGAGCAGACGTGCATGTTCCAGGTTAGCGCGGTGGCGCCGCAATAACGTCCGACCTCGGCAGCTGCCAGGGCGTAGGTCTTATAATCGGCACCAAGGCCGCCGTTCCTTTTCGGTATCGCGATGCCGAGCAACCCGGTCCGATGCAGATCGCGGTAATTCTCGGTCGGAAATTGCGCATCGCGATCATAGGTGGGCGCGCGGACTGCGAACACGCGCTGACCAAGCTCGCGCGCGCTCGTGATGATTTCAGCTTGTTCGTCGTTTAGCCCGAACGCGGTTGGATCAAACATCGGCCCATCCAGATCAAGGCGGTCGATATCGCTCGTCAGACTCGCTTGCACCGTCATGATGCCGTCACTCGTGTTGCCGCCACACTATTTTTGAGAAAACGATCCAACGTGGCGTTGAAAATCGAGGGGCGTTCCAGATTAACGAGGTGGCCGGCGCCTTTCACCTCAACATACGTTGCCGATGGAATATAGCTCGCCATCTTCGTCATCATTGACGCCGGTGCATTTTTGTCTTTGGAGCCCGATACCACCAGCGTCGGAACTGCAATGTCCTTGAGGGCCTTGCGCTGGTCGAACCCCAGGAGCGCCAGCATCGTGGCGCGATAGGTGGCATCGGGCACGGAGGCCATGCAATCACGGGCTAATTCCATACCACTGAAATCGGGATCGTCGCCGACCAATTCTCTGACCAAGGTCGGTGCCAGCGAAACCATCGTTGCGCCGCGATCCAAAGGGCCGAGGCGTGCGTCGATGAATGATTTCTGCCACTCGCCATCGGCTTTACCGAAGGCCGGACTGGTCTGTGCGAGCACGACAGCAATCGAGATAGCCGGGTCCTTAGTCAACAGTTGCTGAACAATCATGCCTCCGATCGAGTGCCCAACCAGGATGGGCCTTGCAGCCCCGACCTGCTGCAGGAAGTTCTTGAAGGCATCCGCGAGCGTGGCGATGCTGACTCTTGGAAGCGATGCCGATCCGCCATAGCCCGGCATGTCCCAGGCGATGGTGTGATAGCGATCGCTGAAGTACTCGATCTGATCGCGCCACACCCGCGCTGCGCCGCCAATACCATGCAGGAACACCAGCGGCGGCAATGCAAGGTCTCCGGCGGCTTCATAGCTGAACCGGCCATCCCTTGTTTTCATCGGCTGAAATGCGGCCAAGCGGCCCCCTGATCATTTGGACTTTGCAGATGCTAACAGGCCTTCGAGCTATGAAAAGCAATAATTTCCGTTTTGAAGAAAAGCGGTTTCTGCCCGTGTTTGCTGCTCGCCGGGACAGCGGCGAGTGGCCGACAAGGCCGCATTTGTTGCAAACGCTTGAAGTCTAAAATATACGCAATGATCTGAGCAACGAATTTCGTCAGAGGGCTGCGCATGTTGGGTCTGCCGCGTTCCTCCCACGCACTTGTCACCGGAGGCGGCCGGGGCATCGGCCGCGCGATCGCATCGAGCCTTGCACGTGGCGGAGCAACAGTTACTGTACTCGGCCGCAATCGTGCAACGTTGGACGCGGCAGTCGCCGCGGGCGATGCGCATTTCGCAGGTGTTGCCGATGTTGCGGATCAGGCCGCGGTGCGGGCTGCAATCGCGCAGGCCGCAAGCCGTCAGCCCATCGACATCCTGATCGCCAACGCAGGCGTTGCAGAATCGGCACCGTTTGCAAAATCCGATGCGGCGCTGTTTCGGCGAATAATGGAGATCGATTTCATGGGCGTGGTCCATGCCGTGCAGGCGGTGCTGCCCGCGATGGCTGAACGGCCCTATGGCCGCATCGTTGCAATCGCATCGACCGCGGGGCTCAGGGGCTATGCCTATGCCAGTGCCTATAGTGCGGCGAAACACGCAGTAATCGGGTTGGTGCGCTCGTTGGCGCTGGAAGTCGCAAGCACCCGCGTGACCGTCAACGCGGTGTGCCCCGGCTTTACCGATACTGATCTGCTCGCCGGCAGCATCGAAAAGATCGTCAAGAAAACAGGCCGCAGCCATGAGCAGGCGGTGGCGGACGCGATGGCTGAACGGCCCTATGGCCGCATCGTTGCAATCGCATCGACCGCGGGGCTCAGGGGCTATGCCTATGCCAGTGCCTATAGTGCGGCGAAACACGCAGTAATCGGGTTGGTGCGCTCGTTGGCGCTGGAAGTCGCAAGCACCCGCGTGACCGTCAACGCGGTGTGCCCCGGCTTTACCGATACTGATCTGCTCGCCGGCAGCATCGAAAAGATCGTCAAGAAAACAGGCCGCAGCCATGAGCAGGCGGTGGCGGAGCTTTGCAGGCACAATCCGCAAGGTCGCTTGGTGAAGCCAGCGGAAGTTGCCGATACCGTGCTGTGGCTGTGCGGCGAGGACGCCGCCGCGATCACTGGACAAGCTATTGCGGTCGCAGGCGGAGAAGTATAGAGCCGCGCGCTGCGCGCAAGAACAACGGACAACAGTCCGAAGGGAGACCCCATGAGCACGCTCGCCAACCCTGTGACGCTGCCCTTGTCACAATATTCGCCCAGACATTTTCTGCTAGCCGTGGTGGATCGAGTGGCGACTGTGACGCTGAACCGTCCCGAGCGGAAAAATCCGCTGACGTTCGAGAGCTATCGAGAGTTGACCGACTTCTTTCGGGCATGCGCCATGGACGAGGAGGTGAAGACCCTCGTGGTGACCGGCGCCGGCAGCAACTTCTCGTCAGGCGGCGACGTCTTCGAGATCATCGGCCCGCTGCTGAAGATGGACACCAAAGGCCTGACGGCGTTCACCCGAATGACCGGCGATCTCGTCAAGGCGATGCGTGCCTGTCCGCAGCCGATCATCGCGGCGGTTCAGGGCATCTGCGCTGGCGCCGGGGCGATTATCGCGATGGCGTCGGACATGCGGCTGGCGGCGCCCGGCGCCAAGGTCGCGTTCCTGTTCAACAAGGTCGGTCTTGCGGGCTGCGATATGGGGGCCTGCGCGATCCTGCCGCG
The DNA here is from genome assembly GCA_005884855.1 of Alphaproteobacteria bacterium. GTDB lineage: Bacteria > Pseudomonadota > Alphaproteobacteria > Rhizobiales > Xanthobacteraceae > Bradyrhizobium. The sequence continues at coordinate 14,757 of VAZS01000352.1, forward strand.
CATCATCGGACAATCGCGAGCATCAGAGTTGCTGTATACGGGCCGCTTCATGACGGCGGAGGAGGGCGAGCGCTGGGGTTTCTTCAGCCGCATTGCCTCCATAGAGCAGGTGCTGGAACAGGCACAGCTTCTGGCGAAACAGATCTCAGAGGGGCCGACGTTTGCCAATACCATGACAAAACGAATGCTGGCCATGGAATGGGCCATGTCCGTAGAAGAAGCGATCGAGGCCGAGGCGGTTGCGCAGGCGCTGTGCATGACAACAGCGGATTTTGCCCGCGCCTTCGAGGCGTTTTCGAACAAGTCGAAACCCAACTTCCAGGGCAATTGAGAGTTGATGGATCTAGCGGGTGAGCGCACAAGCGAGCCGGTAAAGCGGGTTTGTCGGAAATTCCATGTTGCACCTTGTCCGATCCGGCTTAGGAATAGGGGCTTGGCTTGTTCGGATAATGCTTTAGGATTAAAATAATCACGGTGGTTCCGCTGCGCCGGAGGCTGTTATGAAGGTCGCGATCATCGGCGGAGGTCCGGCCGGTCTCTATTCCGCGATCCTGCTGAAGAAGCAGCGCCCCGAGGCCGAGATCACGATTTATGAGCGCAACCGCGCCAATGATACCTTCGGCTTTGGCGTGGTGTTTTCGGACGCGACGCTCGATAATTTCGAGAAATACGATTCCCTGAGCTACCGGCGCATCACGCAGCAGTTCGCCTATTGGGACGATATCGCGGTGCACTTCCGTGGCACGGTTCACCGGGTCGGTGGCAACGGCTTTTGTGGCTGCTCGCGCCGCACGCTGCTCCTGATTCTGCAGGAGAGGGCGCGCGAACTCGGCGTCAGCCTGCTTTTCGAGACCGAGATCGAGGATGAGGCGCGCTTCGCCGATGCGGATCTGGTGGTGCTGGCCGACGGCATCAACAGTCGCTTCCGCGACAAATATATCGAGCATTTCCAGCCTGAGGTCGACGTTCGTTCGAACAAGTTCGCCTGGATGGGTTCAACCCGGCCGCTCGGTGCCTTCACATTTATTTTCCAGGAAACCGAGTGGGGGCCGTTCATCGCTCACGCGTACCAATACGAGGTGGGGCGTTCGACCTGGATCTTCGAGACTGACCCCGCAACGTTCAGGCGCGCCGGACTCGAGGGGCTGAACGAGAAGCAGTCCGCCGATCGAATGGCCAGTATTTTCGGCTGGTTCCTTGAAGGCCATCAGCTCCTCACCAATCGCTCGATGTGGCGTAATTTCCCCATGATCCGAAGCAAACGCTGGGTCAGGGACAAAATGGTGTTGCTGGGCGACGCCAAAGCGACCGCGCACTTCTCGATCGGTTCCGGCACCAAACTTGCGATGGAGGACGCGATCGCATTGGCGGACGCAATGCATGATGCGCCGACCGTAGGAGCGGCGCTACGGCAATATGAAGAAGGCCGCCGCGAAGAGGTGGAGAAGACTCAACACGCGGCCGACGTGTCGCTGGTGTGGTTCGAACATGTCGATCGTTTTTGGGATTTCAATCCTGTGCAGTTCGCCTTCGGGGTGATGACGCGGGCAAAAGCGATCACCTACGACAATCTGACGCTGAGGGCGCCGGACTTCGTCAAAGAAGTGGATAGGGCGTTCGCGAAGCAAGTTCGTTCTAACGGGTTCGACGTCGATGATGAGAAGCCGCTGGCGCCGATGTTCCAGCCATTGCGGCTGCGCGAGATGGAACTGGCGAACCGCGCCGTCGTGTCGCCGATGTGCACGTATTCGGCTAAAGAGGGCGTGCCGGGAGACTTTCATTTCGTACACTACGGGGCTCGCGCAATCGGTGGGGCCGGTCTGATCTTTACCGAGATGACCTGCGTCGGCCGCGATGCTCGCATCACGCCAGGCTGCACCGGGTTGTGGAACGACGATCAGGAGGCGGCGTGGCGGCGCATTGTCGATTTTGTCCACGCCAATTCCGCCGCGAAAATCGCCCTGCAGCTTGGCCACGCCGGCCGCAAAGGCGCAACCAAGCTGATGTGGGACGGCATGGATCGTCCGCTGGAAGAAGGCGGCTGGGACGTGATTTCGGCTTCGCCGATTCCCTATTTTCCGGACAGCCAGGTGCCGCGCGAGATGGATCGCAGTGCTATGGACGCAGTCAAAGCCGAGTTCGTGCAGGCGGCCGTGCGCGGCGAGCGCTGCGGCTTCGACATGTTGGAGCTGCATTGCGCCCACGGTTATCTGCTGGCGAGTTTTATTTCTCCGCTGACCAACAATCGCAAAGATGAGTATGGCGGCTCGCTCGCCAACCGGCTGCGTTTTCCGATCGAGGTATTCGACGCGTTGCGCTCCGCATGGCCGTCCCACAAGCCAATGTCGGTGCGCATCTCCGCTACCGATTGGGCCGAGGGCGGTATCACCGGTGACGACGCCGTGGCGGTCGCGCGAGCGTTTGCTGAGGCTGGCGTCGATCTGGTCGATGTCTCCACTGGTCAGACGGTGCACGATGCTCAGCCGGTCTATGGACGGATGTTCCAGACGCCGTTTTCCGATCAAGTTCGGAACGAGGCGCGGGTCGCAACCATGTGCGTCGGAAACATCACCACGGCGGACCAGGTGAATACCATTCTCGCGGCGGGCCGCGCCGATCTGGTGGCACTCGGCCGACCGCATCTAGTCGATCCTTCATTCACGATGAAGGCCGCCGCCTGGTATGGTGCGTCAGCCCTGTTCTGTCCGCCGCAATATCTGCCCGGCAAGGAGCAGATCTTCCGCAACAGTGTGCGGGACCGGCAGGATTTCGAGGACCTCAAAATTAAGGCCAAGCCGAAGACCCGGGCCGAGTTGAAGGCGGAAGGTACGAAGCCGCTTGCGGCGGAGTGACTGCTCATGCGACTTTAGGCGTTCGTTGCGTTTCGCTGCTGTGTGGAGTCGGGCGATGAAGGCGATTATCGTCGGAGGTGGTATCGGGGGCCTTACTACGGCGCTGATGCTGCGGGCTCGTGGGATTGGCTGCGAACTCTTCGAGCAATCGGAAACCATCCGCGAACTCGGCGTTGGCATCAATACCTTGCCGCATGCGATCCGCGAACTCGCCGGCCTCGGCCTGCTGCAGAAGCTCGATGATGTCGCAATTCGTACCGACGAGCTTTACTATCTCAATCGTCACGGCCAAGAGGTCTGGCGCGAATCTCGCGGCATCGATGCCGGTCACGATGTGCCGCAATTCTCGATTCATCGCGGCCGGCTGCAGAGCGTCATCCACCAGGCGGTCGAGGAGCGGCTAGGCCGGGAGGCGATCCAGACCGGCTGCAGGCTAGGGGCTTTCACGCAGGACGAAGGCGGCGTCACGGCGTATTTCTTCGATCGCACAGGTAGTCATGTCCGCACGGTCCGGGGGGACATCCTGATCGGGGCTGACGGCATTCATTCGAGGGTTCGTGAGACGCTGTTTCCGCAGGAGGGGCCACCCTGCTGGAACGGGCTGATGCTCTGGCGGGGCGCGCGCGACTGGCCGATGTTTTTGACTGGCCGTTCGATGATTGTTGCCGGCGGTTTGCATGCCAAAGTCGTAGTTTACCCGATCGCGGAAGGATCGAGCCCGGCGAACCGTCTGACCAACTGGGCGGTTCTGGTGAAGGTGGGCGATGGTGATCGTCCGCCGCCCCGCCGTGAAGATTGGTCACGGCCGGGTAAGCGCGAGGAATTGATGCCTCATGTCGCGCGCTTCTCGGTGCCCTATGTCGACGTGCCGAGCCTGATTTCGGCAACGCCCGAATTCTACGAATATCCGACCTGCGACCGGGATCCGCTGCCGTACTGGTCGAGCAGCCGCGTCACGTTGCTCGGCGATGCCGCGCATCCGATGTATCCGGTGGGATCGAACGGCGCCTCACAGGCTATTCTCGACGCGCGTTGCCTGGCCGATGCATTGGTGTACTCCGAGCATCCGCGTCAGGCGCTGAGGGCTTATGAGGAGAAGCGATTGCCGATGACCGCGGAAATAGTACGCTCAAATCGCCGGGATGGTCCCGAAGGCGTGATCGATGCGGTCGAGCAATTGGCACCCGACGGCTTCGAAAATGTCGAGAACGTGCTGAGCTATTCCCAACGCGAAGCCATCGTGCGCGGTTATGCCAGCAAGGCCGGCTTCGCGGCCGTGCCGGGTCTTACTGCGGTGCGTGCGTAACTCATCATGCTCCGGGCGGTGGCGGCAGGAAGTGGATATTGTATTCCGCGGCCATGGCCACGACGTCCTCAGGCTTCTGCTCCTTCATGTTGTGAATCCCCCAGAACAGATCGTAAAGCTTCTGGGTGGGAGAAACCCAGAATAGCACCTTCACGGTCTGGTCCGACTTGTTGAAGATCCCGTGGGGAACGCCCATCCCGAGGCGTATCAAATCGCCCGGGCTCGCGTGGGCGTCCGCGCCGCCCAGCATGAAATCGAGTTTCCCTTCGAGCATGTAGAGATATTCATCCTGATCGGGGTGAATGTGCGGCGGCACGAAGGTGCCGGGCGGAAACGTCGCATGCCATGAGAAGCAATGGTCGGTGCAGTTCTTCGGCACATATGTCTGACCGAGGATGTTCCAGGAAATTCCCTGCATGCCCTCGTTAGCTCGCGTGATTCCGGTGATCTCGCTTTTCATTGCCTTGTTCCTTCCAAAATTTGTTCAGTTCCCTGGCATGCAATCCTTGGCGTAACGATCGGCATAGTTCTCAAAAACCTTCTCCACAATCTCGGTCTGAAATTTTCCGTCCGCGCGCTTTGCGACTTTGGTCAGATAGAAATTCTGGATCGGATAGCCGTTGGTATTGAATTTGAAACCTCCGCGCAGCGAAGTGAAATCGGCTTTCTTCAACGCGGCCGTTAGGGCTTCCTTGTTGGAGAGATCGCCCTTCACCGCCCTGACCGCGCTATCGATCAGCATGGCAGCATCGTACGCCTGAAAGGCGTAAGTGCCGGGGACGCTGTTGTAAGCTGCTTCGTAGCTGGCCACGAATTTCTTGTTTTGCGGATTGTCGAGATTGGGTGCCCAGTTCGAGCCTCCAAACATCCCAACCGCTGCGTCCTGCTGCGCAGGAAGAGTCGATTCGGCTACGGTGAAGGCCGAAAGCACCGGAATCTGGTCGGCGAGCCCCGCCTGCCTGTACTGCTTGACCAGGCTTACGCCCATGCCACCGGGCATGAAGGTAAACAACGCGTCCGGCTTCAGTGATGCAATCTTGGAGAGTTCAACCTGGAAATCCAGCGATCCCAGGGGCATGTAGGTCTCCTCGACAACTTCTCCCTTGTAGTCGAGTTTAAACCCGGCCACGGAATCCTTGCCGGCTTGATAGTTTGGCACGAGAAGGTAGACGCGCTTATAGCCGCGGTCCTGGGCGACTTTGCCGAGGATCTCGTGCACCTGGTCGTTCTGGTACGAGGTCACGTAGAAATATGGGCTGCAGTTCTTTCCGGCGTAACTCGAGGGACCGGCATTCGGACTGATCAGGACGGTCCTGGAATCTGTCACCGGCTTGTGTATCGCCTGCAGGATGTTGGAGAATATCGGCCCCACGACGAAATCGACCTTGTCGCGTTCCAGCAGCCCCTTGACCTTCGTCACGGCGGCATCCGGCTTGAGCTCGTCATCGACCGCAATGACCTCGACATCGCGGCCAGCCATCTTGCCGCCGAGATCTTTGACCGCAAGCATCAACCCGTCGCGTGACTGCTGTCCCAGCACCGCAGCCGGACCTGACAACGTCACGATCACGCCTATCTTCAGCTTCTCCTGCGCTATGGCATGCCCCGCCAACACGCTTAGGGCGACCGCAACCCCGGTCAACTTCAACTGCTGCTTCATGACTTCTCCCCGTACGCCGGCTTTCGTTACCTGACCTTATTCTGATGATGACCATCGCCGCAAGCAAAGCCACAAGGCCGGTGCCTTGGCAATTGAAACGCAGTATGCAAGCGGCGCGCCAATTGTTTAAACTTAAAGAAATAAGAGCATTGCGGTGGTGCCCGCTGTTTTGACTTGCAGCACAAAGCGAATTATTTGAAGGTCAAAACAATCCGAAAAGCCCGGCGCACGTGAGCTGACACACTGGTACTCATGCTGCGTCACCCCAAGGCAGGTTCCTGCACCATGATCCTTGATTCCGAGACCAAGGCCGTCGAACTTCCCGAGGATCACGGTAACGAGCTCAGATTGTGGCTGCGGCTCTTGACCTGCACGACCTTGATCGAAGGCGAGGTCCGCGGCCGATTGCGGGAGCGGTTCGATGTCACGCTGCCGCGCTTCGATCTGATGGCCCAGCTCGACAAGGTGCCGGACGGGATGACGCTCTCGGATGTCTCCAAACGGATGATGGTCAGTAATGGCAACGTCACCGGCTTGGTCGAGCGCCTCGTTGAGTCCGGCCATGTCGATCGGCGCACATCGGACACTGACCGGCGGGTTCAGGTGATCCGGCTGACGAAAACCGGGCGCGCCGAGTTTCGCAAAATGGCCGCTGAGCACGAGACGTGGATCGCCCAGATATTTTCGGATCTCACCCCAAAGGACGTCCGTGAACTGATGCGCCTTCTAGCGAAAACGAAGGCTTCGGCGCGGAAATCAGCGCGAATGCGAGACTTGTAGGTCGTGAGCGCGGGCGTCGACTACGAGTTCGAATACAACAACCGGGCGCGCGTTCCGGAACACCCCACGATCATTGCCGGCTGGGCAAAGGACGCGGCGGCCTATCGCGAGCGCCACGTCCCGCGGGCTGTTACCTACGGCCCAGGGGTACGGAACACGATCGACTTGTTTTCCGTCAGTGATGAAAAGCCGATCGTAGTCTTTATTCATGGCGGCTACTGGCAGGCGCTCGACGGCTCGTATTTCAGTCATCTCGCCGCCGGCCTGAACGCCCATGGCATCAGCGTCGCCGTTCCCAACTACGACCTTTGTCCCGATGTCGCCGTGCATGACACTATCCGCCAGATGCGAGCGGCGGTGCGCCAGTTGGCACGGTTCGGGCGGTCGCTTGTTATCAGCGGCCATTCCGCCGGTGGGCATCTCGCCGCTTGCATGCTGGCAACCGACTGGAAGGCCTACGATGCTTCGCTGCCGCGCGATATCGTAGTTGCGGCGTATGCAATTTCCGGCTTGTTCGATTTAGGACCGCTGGTCGGAACGTCTATTAACAAAGCGCTCGGCCTCGACGCCGCTAGCGCCAAGGCCGCGAGCCCATTGTTCTGGAAAGTTCCCACGCGAGGAAATCTCGATGCAGTGGTCGGCGAATACGAAAGCGCGGAATATTTTCGTCAAAGCAAGACAATCGTTGATCGCTGGGGCGCGGCTAGCATCACGGCTCGGTTCGGCGTCATACCCAACGCCAATCATTTCACCGTCATTTCCGAGCTGGCCGATCCGCAATCACCGATGACATTGCGGTTGTTGGAACTCGCATCGCGCTGAGCAGGCCTGCCTGCTGGAAAATCGGCCCCTGGTGTTTCCACTTTTACCCTTGCGCCAATATGTTTTAAGCATAAAATGTATTGAAAGCGTTGCCTAGCGACCTCACCAAAGGTGATAGGAGCGAGCAATGAAGACCCACAGCGCTCACCTCGATACGTTCGCCAGAGATCATCTGCCGCCTCATGATCTCTGGCCGCAATTCATCTTTACGCGATCCGAATTGCAATATCCGGAGCGACTCAACTGCGTGGTCCAATTTCTTGATCGCTGGGTCGAACTGGGTCATGGCGATGAACCCTGCATCGTCAGTCCAAATATCAGCTATTCATATTCAGAGCTGCAGCATCTCGTGAACCGCATCGCCAATGTTCTGGTTGGCAAACTTGGCCTTGTCACCGGCGGGCGAGTGTTATTGCGATCGGCCAACAATCCCATGATGGTCGCGACCTATCTCGCCGTACTTAAAGCCGGCGGCATCGTTGTTGCGACTATGCCGCTGTTGCGTGCCAGGGAAGTGGCTTATGCAATCCAGAAAGCGGAGGTCGCGCTGGCGCTGTGCGACGGCAGACTTGCCGACGAAATGGAAAAAGCGAGGAGCATCGCGCCGAGTCTCAAACGCGTGGTCTATTGGGGCACCGGCGACCCCGGCTCACTGGAAACGCTGATAGCGGATGCAAGCCCGGATTTTTCGCCCGTCGATACCGCATCCGACGATATCTGCCTGATCGCGTTTACGTCCGGTACCACGGGTGAGCCCAAAGGCACTATGCATTTTCACCGCGACATGCTCGCTGTATGTGACGGCTACGCCCGCAACGTGCTAAGAGCGCGGAAGGAGGACCGGTTTATCGGCTCCGCGCCGTTGGCGTTCACCTTCGGTTTCGGCGGCGTGTTGTTTCCCATGCATATCGGTGCATCGTTCGTGGTTGTTGAGAATACCGGCCCGGATGATCTGCTCGCGGCGATCGAACGCTACAGAGTTACGGTTTGCTTCACCGTGCCGACCGCCTATCGGACCATGCTTGGCAAGCTTGCTGAGCACGACGTTTCATCACTGCGCAAATGCGTTTCTGCCGGCGAAACCCTGCCCAAGCCTACCTTCGATGCCTGGCTCAAGGCGACCGGTTTAAAACTGATGGACGGAATCGGATCAACCGAGCTGCTGCACATCTTCATCAGTGCGAGCGAGGACGGAATTCGTCCAGGCGCGACCGGTAAGCCGGTTCCGGGTTACGAGGCCAAGATCGTCGATGATGAAGGCAACGATTTGCCCGCTGGCACCGTCGGCCGATTGGCCGTACGCGGTCCCACCGGCTGTCGGTATTTGTCGGACGACCGGCAGCGCAAATACGTCCAGCGCGGCTGGAACATCACCGGCGATACCTACATCATGGATGCCGACGGCTACTTCTGGTACCAGTCGCGCTCCGATGACATGATCGTTTCCGCCGGCTACAACATCGCTGGTCCCGATGTGGAAGCGGCGTTGCTGACCCATCCGGCGGTGGCCGAATGCGGCGTTGTTGGCGCTCCGGACGAAGCGCGCGGGATGATCGTCAAGGCATATGTGGTTCTCGCTTCCGGCGCGGCAGCCGATGCTGCGCTGGCGAGCGCTTTGCAAGAGCACGTCAAGCGCGAGATCGCGCCTTACAAATATCCGCGCGCCATCGAGTTTGTTGATCAACTGCCGAAGACTGAGACCGGCAAGCTGAAGCGATTTACGCTGCGGCAGATGGCGCAGGCCGGGTCGCCAAGGGTGGCAGCGGAATGAACGCACCTGAGATGATGGAGAAGGTAGTGAGCACGTCAAAAAGGCCCAGCGTTACAATGCTGCCGCTGGCAAACGACGAGGCTTCGGCCAGCGCGCCGCAAATACTCCAGCCGAGCGGTTGGCCCTCGCCGAAGGGATACGCCAACGGGATGGCGGCGGATGGCCGCCTCGTGGTCACCGGTGGCGTAATCGGCTGGGATCGTGATGGCCATTTGCCGGTCGGCTTTGTCGCACAGGTCCGTCAAACCTTGAGCAACATTTCCGCCATCCTGGCGGAGGGCGGCGCGCGGCCCGAACATCTCGTGCGACTGACCTGGTACGTGGTCGATGTGGAAGAGTATCTGGCAAATCTCAAGGCGCTGGGGCAGGTCTATCGCGATATATTCGGCGCGCATTATCCCGCCATGGCGCTGGTCCAGGTCGTGCGCCTCGTGGAACAAGCGGCGCGCGTCGAGATCGAGGCGACGGCGGTCGTGCCGCGCTGAAGGGCTCACTTGTTCAGCGCATCCAAACGTCGATAAGCCGCGGTTGCGGTCCGCAACAGACGCTTTTCGCGTTTTGGGCCGAGGAAATACAAATCGGCGTGGGCGCCCTCTCGTTGCAGCTCGGCGGCCAGAGAATGCGCGTTGGCATCATCGTTCAACTGCCCGAGTGATCTTTGCACCTTTCGTAAATACTTCAATCCCGCCTGCAGCCTCGACAGCCTTTCATCCGAAAAAAGGTCTTGGAAGAAATCAATTGAATAGGTGAGCTTCTTGTTGAGCAATCGGAGCCTATGCCGTCTTTTCGGACTCATTTTCGCAAGTCTCCGGCTTTTCTTCAGGAGCTTTTGCCGCCAACGTGTGAGCTTATTGCCGCTGTATGCGAGGATGGGAGTAGCGCGTTTCTCTGCATGCTTGCCTTCTTTCGTCGACCAGCGTCCATTCTCGATCCAGTTGGATACGTTTTTGATCAGCCGACGATACTTTAGAGATCCTAGCACCTGCGCCAGCTTGCGATGGCTATCGGCGCTCTTCTGCTTCCACAACTTGTAGTGCGATATTGCTTCCGGCTTCTCTCTATTCAATTCGGTGAGCCGCTCGACCGCGACGTCGAGATCGCGGACCGCCCCCAATTGCGCGTTCAGCCACTTAAGCTCATCCGTTATTTCGGTTTGCTGGCTGTCGGCGAGCATCGGGGAAAAAAACAAGATGGCTGCGCGCAAGTGCGTGAGCGCAATGCGCATTCGATGCAAAGCACTGGGATCGCCTTTACGTGTCGCCTCATGATTGTTTGTCACATCCTCTAGATAGCGGCGGGCTATCACCCGAAAAGCCGTGTCGCACGTCATTGCTGCATTCAGCCGAGAAGTAGGACGGGTCGCCCGGGAGGGCGCCAGCCTGGTGCGGGTAGCGGATTTGCTTGCTGATTCCGAAGAGGATGACATTGGCGATTAGTGAACCCGCGATCACGCTTCCTTCAGTCCGAACAGGCGAGCGGCGTTGCCGCCCAGGATCGCCATCTTCTGTTTATCTGACAAGGTAGCTGTGGAGAAGACGTGATCCACTGGATGCTGTTCCCAGGGAATCGGATGATCGGTACCGAGCACCACTTGGCTCGCGCCGACCTGCGTCACGAGGTGCCGTAAGCCTTCAGGCGTGAACACCATGGCGTCGAAATAAAGCTGCTTCAGATATTCCGAGGGCTTCTTTTTCAGTGTGATGTTCGGATTGCAGTTCTGTGGTGAGACGAAACAGGCATGGTCGCCGCGCGCCGCATACGAGCCGAGATAGCCGCCGCCATGCGCGGCAAGCACCTTTAGACCAGGGAAGCGGTCGAGCGTGCCTTCGAAGATCAGATGCTGCAAGGCAATCGTGGTGTCGAGAGGATTGCCGATCGTGTTCGAGAGCCAGCCGTTGCCCTTAAAGCGCTTCGAAAGTTCCGGCGTGCTTTGCGGATGTATGAATAGCACGGCACCGAGCTGTTCGGCTTTGGCCCAAACGGGATGGAATTTAGGATCGGCAAAATCCTCTCCCAATACGCTTCCGCCGATCGCGGCTCCGCGCAGGCCCTGTTTCTTGATCGCGGTCTCCAATTGTTGCACAGCGAGCTCTGGAACCTGCAAGGTGAGCGAAGCGAAAGCCCCAAGGCGCTCCGGTCTGGATGCACAGAGCTCCGCCAACTTCTCGTTTTGAATCTTGACGATCGCAGCGGCGGTGTCGCGGTCCTTGCCGTACCAGAACGGATTTATGGAGAGTATCTCCATGTCGATGGCCATCGCGTCCATTTCCTTCAGACGCTGTTCAATGACGATGAAGTGCTCGGGAACTCCCTTCACCGGCGGCAGCACCTTATCCGCCGCATCGCCCATCAGCTGAAGCGCTTCATGGAAATAACAGTGCGAGTGAACGTCGATGGTTAGGACGCGCTTGCCACCGACTTTTACCGGCGGGCGCGGCGGCCTCGCTTGGGCGTGGACCGCGCCACGAATCGCGCAATTGCAAAAGGCGATTCCGGTCGCCGCCGCGCCGGCCAAGAAGTTGCGACGGGTGGTCATTCACTTCCTCCCTCGGGCGTAAACCGGCCTCGCCATACGACCGATCGAAGCGCCAGCCGTTCTTGATTTCTTCCCGGACACATTGCCAATCCGGAAGCGAGAGGGCAATCATTCTCGAGGAATTGCTGACGGTAATTTCGGAAGCATTCAACTCAATAACCGGGATCCTCCATAATGCGCCTACTTTATGCGCTGCTCTCAGCCTCTGTGCTACTGGTCAGTTCTACTGCGTTCGCGCAGACGGCCTATCCCGTGCGGACAATCAAGATGATCGTGCCTTTGGCAGCGGCGAGCGCGGTCGATGTCGCCGCCCGAATCGTCACGCAGAAGATGGCCGACAACATGGGTCAGCAAATCGTGATCCTGAACCAGCCTGGCGCATCTGGGCTGATCGGGGCCGAACAGGTCGCGAAGGCCGAGCCGGATGGCTACACGATTGGCGGTTTCAACGACAGCGTCATGACCATGGTGCCCAACCTGCAGTCCAACATCCGTTGGGACATCCTGAGGGATTTCGAACCGGTGTCGCTGGTCGCCACGGTGGAGTGGGGGCTTATTGCCAGCAACAACAGCAGTTACAAAACTGCCGCCGACCTGATTGCCGCCGCAAAGGCCGCACCCGGCAAGATCGATTATGGTTCCGGCGGACCCGGCAGCCCGCAGCACCTCGCGATGGCGATGTTTGCGTCCGCGGCAGGGATATCGCTGACCCATGTGCCTTATAAAGGAGCTACCCAGGCGGCCACTGATGTCGCCGCCGGCCAGATTCCCGTCGGATTCCAGGGTCTCGGCACTGTCGCGGCGTTGGTGCGCGGCGGCCAGCTCCGGCTGATCGGAGTGACCACCGAGAAACGCTTGTCGCAATTCCCGGATGTGCCAACCGCTGATCCCGAGGTTCGCCGCAAGCTTGAGGATCTTGGTTTCGTTGTACGTGGCAGCTCAGCCCCGGAACTCGGCGCCCTGACGCGCGAACAGCTCGCCAAATATGCGCGCGTCATTAAAGAGATGGGCATCGCCAACGAATAGAGCGCGGCAAAACGGACGGCGCTTGCCCGATCGGAATACGAGCAAGCGTCCACGTGCGCCCCCTTTCTTGCGTTGGTCCTATGGAGGCGTATAAATTCAACTGCAAGGCGGATTGGCAGGACTGGTCCGGCCTCGTATTGGGCGCGATACATCGATCGACAAGGTGATAGGCGTGACCGGCCTGCCTCAGGACAAAACGGCTGAACCTCGCTCGATTTCGAGCAGCAAGCTTGCGGTCCTGCGCAAGCACCCGATCTTTTGCGATCTCGATCCCGAGGCGCTCGATCAACTCTGCCGTTACGCCAAGCACGCGATGCTGAAGCGTGGAGCTACCATCTTTTCCAAAGGCGATCCCGGCAACAGCCTGGTTGCAGTGATCAGCGGGACAGTGAAAATCAGTGTCTCTTCCGCGGAGGGTCGCAGCGCTATCCTGAATCTGATTGGTGCCGGAGAGACTTTCGGGGAAGTGGCGGTCCTTGATGGGCAGGCGCGCACTGCCGACGCCACCGCCCACACCAATTGCGAGATCTTTCTGATCGACCGCCGCGAGTTTCTGCCCTTTGTGCGTAGCCAACCGGCGTTGGCAATGAAATTCATCGAGCTGCTTTGCATGCGCCTGCGCTGGACCAGCGACCAGGTCGAGCAGGTTATACTTCAGGATCTGCCCGGGCGGCTCGCCAGTGCACTTATTCGGCTGACAGAAAAACACAAGCTCGCGCCCAAAGGCCGGATGATCGCCATTACCCAGCAGGAAATCAGCGAGATGGTCGGCATGACCAGGGAGAGCATCAACAAACAGTTGCGGATCTGGGCAATGCGCAACTGGGTGCGACTGGAGCACGGCGCTATCGTGGTGCTGGAGTCCGGCCCGCTTCAGGCGTTGGCCGAGGCTGGTACCGAAAACGACTGAGCGTTTTCGGTCCGGCGGCTATCGTCTGAGCGGGCGCATTGCGTCTTCCCAACAATCAAGAACCTTAAGGTATCCTCAGAATTCAAAAATCTTTGATGTTCATGAATGTGAGGCAATTCACATTGCTCTCGCGTGTCATGGGCTAAACCATGCTGGCACATGCACAAAGTGGAGGCATCCATGCTTGGCCCACTCGACAGATCGCGCGAAATCGTCAATCGTTGTTACCAGAGCTGCGGCCTCGGAATTTTTCTGCTGCCCGTAGTCCTTGCAGCCATCATAGGACTCGCCGTAGCCCAGCCCGACCTCTCGAAGTTGATATCCGAAGCGGCCCAGGCGCAGTTCGCGGGCACCCATGTCTCCCCGCAGACCACTCCGACCCAACTGGCGCAGCCTGCCAAGGCAGTTCGCACCGTTAAAGCCAATTAAGAGGCGAATCACCCCTGACGGGCTGCGAGGTTGGCGCCGCGCTCGATCGTAAACTCCACGTCGATCAGCCCGTGGGAATGATTCATGTCCGATTGCGACATCAGAAAAGTGAGGTCCTTGCGCTTCAGCGAAGCAAGGACCTCCGAAAGCCGTTCCGCAAGCGCCGGCGCAATTCCTTCGAATGGTTCGTCAAGCAGCAGGCACTTTGTGCCAATGCCGAGCGCGCGTCCAAGCGCGACAAGTTTCTGTTGACCCCCGCTCAATAATAGCGCCTTGCGATGGCGCATCTCGGCGAGTTCGCCGATCACCTCGTAGACGAAATCGAGCCGCGCCTTGCGGTCGAGATGGCTTGTCACCCATAACGGTAACAAAATGTTTTCTTCGACCGTCAGCTGAGGCACCAGCCCGCGATCTTCCGGCATATAGCCGATCCCGAGCGCCGCGCGAGCGTGCCGCGGCCGCGCTGACATATCCTGGCCTTCGAAACGGATTGTGCCCTGCGTCGGCTTCAGATGGCCCATG
>VAZS01000353.1 GCA_005884855.1 Alphaproteobacteria bacterium
TTGCGGAGCGCTTCGATTTGAAGAGCCGAGTTCAAACACAATCGCGGCGATGCTGGCAAAAGCGCCGAGCGCGGTCACCAACAGGATCAGAAAGCGGCCGTCGTCCTGAAGCACCGCGTTACGGCGAATATGAGATAGTTCGCAGCGAAATATCATGATGTAGACCAGCGTGAGATACACCGTGATAAAGCCATCCCAGGACATCAAAAGCCGGGTCACCAGCCGCAGCGAGTCCGGCAGTAAAAAGAACGCCACGATGCCGATCGCCACCGCAATGAAAGTGCGCGGCCTGGCATAGACCACGCGGGCCGGTCTCGACATCTTTCGAAACCGGAGCAGTGCGTGATCGTCGGATTCTCGTTCCGCCATCGGCATCCGTCAGTTCTTCCGGTCGGCGACGAATCGCGCCGCGGCGCGTAGCACCTCGCCTCTCACGCCGAAGATGGAAAGCGTGGAATCGGCGCGCGCCAAAAGATCGCGGACTCGCTGTTTGGCGCCATCGATGCCGAGCTGGGTGACGAAAGTGGTCTTGCCGAGCGCCGCGTCCTGTCCGGTCTGCTTGCCGAGCGCAGCGGCGTCGCCCTCGACGTCGAGCAGATCGTCGGCAATCTGAAAGGCTTCGCCGAGCGCGCGGCCATAATCGTCGAGCGCCTGATATTCCTTGGGCGAAGATTGACCGAGGATTGCGCCGGCAATGCAGGCGAAGCGCAACAGTGCGCCGGTCTTCATCTGCTGCAGACGCGCGACATCGACCGGCTCGCGATCGCCGAACCGGCCTTCGCCGGCGAGATCGAGCATCTGGCCGCCGACCATGCCGCCGATCCCCGATGCGCGCGCCAGCGCCCGCGTCAGCAGCAGCCGCACCGTCGGGTCGTTGTGGATTTCGTCTCGGCTGATGATGTCGAAGGCGAGCGTCAACAGTCCGTCCCCGGCCAGGATCGCGGTCGCATCGTCGGTCTTCTTGTGCAGGGTCGGCCGGCCGCGGCGCAGATCGCTGTTGTCCATCGCCGGCAGATCATCGTGAATCAGCGAATAACAGTGGATGCATTCGAGCGCAGCCCCGGCCAGAAGCGCGGCCTCGCGCGGAACGCCGAACACCGCCGAACTCTCGACCACCAGAAAGGGCCGCAGCCGTTTTCCCCCGCCGAGGCTCGAGTACCGCATGGCGTCCATCAGCCGTCTCGGCCGCGCGATTTCGTCGGGCAAGGTCGAATCCGACAGCAGCTTGCCCAACAGCGCTTCGGTGTCCTCCGCGGTCCGGTCCAGTCGTTTCGCAAAATCGGATAGCGCAGTGGCGGTCGTCATCAAAAAGAGCTCCAGATCCGTTTGGCCGGGACAATCGGTTATGGCACAGGCTTCGTCAATTGCGGCCGGGCTGGCCGGCCACGCCTTAAAACGACTTGGGAACTATCATGGGCTAATATTGAGTACGCCAGTGGTTCGCTGGCCATACGAAAATACTGTGTGGTTATTATCTACGCGTATTCCCTCCGCAAACCGGGTATCCCCGCAGAGGAAATACGTTTCAAACAGAAGCCGAATTTGCGCCTCGCCCGAAATTTGCTGCTGATTTTCCTGGCCGTGCTGCTGCTGCCATATCTGCTGGCGCCGCTTTATCGTGCCGGTCATCCGGTTTCGACGCTGATGGCCTGGCGGTGGCTCACCGGCGCGCCGGTCAATCGTCACTGGGTCGATTTCAACGCGATCTCGCCGTTTTTGACGCGATCGGTGGTCGCCGCCGAGGACGCAAAATTCTGCAATCACCACGGCATCGATTGGGGCGCATTGCGTGAAGCGATGGATGATGCGGAGGACGGCGAGGCCACCCGCGGCGGCTCGACAATCACCCAGCAGGTGGCAAAAAACCTGTTCCTGTGGCCGGGCCGCAGCGTGGTCCGCAAAGCGCTGGAGTTTCCGCTGGCATTGTGGATTGATCTGGTGCTGCCGAAACAGCGGATACTCGAGATCTATCTCAACATCGCCGAACTCGGCCCGTCCGGCCAATTCGGCGCGGAGGCCGGTTCAGCCTATGCCTTTGGCCATCCGGCGTCAGCGCTGGCGGCGCGTGAGGCGGCATTGCTGGCGGCGATCCTGCCGAATCCGATCAGGCGTAGCGCCCGCAATCCCGCTCCAGCGGTGCGGCGACTGGCCGGGACTTACATGGCCCGAGCGCAGTCTTCCGGATTACAGCGATGCTGGAGCGAAAATCGCGCTTTTCGAGCCGGTTTGGGGCCGTTTTGGTAATTAAACTACCTAGCTTTGCGTTGGCCCATCCTCTATAAGCGCGGCCTTATCGGCATTTCAGCTCGCGCCAAAACGCTTCAGCCGTCCGCCTGGACGATGCCTTACAACAACATCGCTAGAGGACATCCGAAATGGCCGTTCCCCGCAGAAAAACATCGCCCTCTCGGCGCGGCATGCGCCGCTCGGCGGATGCGCTGAAGAAGCCGACCTATGCCGAGGACAAGGATTCCGGCGAGTTGCGGCGCCCGCACCACCTCGATCTGAAGAGCGGGATGTACAAGGGCCGTCAGGTTTTGAAGAAAAAGGAATCCTGAGCAGGCCGAGCGCCGGGTTCTCTGCTCGATCGAAAAGAAGGCCCTCGCCGATGTCCATGGTCGGGTTCCCGCTGCTTCTGATTCCGCTCGCGATCTACAACTTCATCGTCTTCCTCATGCCCGGCGTGTCGCTCGCCGAGCCGCTGTTCACGTTCCCGCTGATGTCAGGCGCCGAGTGGCCGGTGACGCTGAGCGATATCCTGCTGACGCTCGGCGCCCTGTTGCTGCTTTTCGAGATCATCAAGGGCGCGCGTCCGGGCGCGAAGTACCTTACCGACCATTTCTTGTCGCTGATCGTGTTCGGCGCCGCCGCTGCCGAATTCCTGCTATTGCCGCGGTTCGGCACCTCGACCTATTTCCTGCTGGTGGTGCTGACACTGGTGGATTTCCTCTCCGGCATCGCTTTGCGCGCACGCCGTGGAACGGCGGCTGGCGCTGTCCGCCGAGGTGAACGACATCTAGAAGGTGCACCCGAGCCTCGGTTTGACCCGCTTCCCGGGCCGACAGCCGCCTCGGCGCGACCGGATCGTCTCGCGCCGGCAGAAGCATCAGCCGAGGAGGTCGCATCGCCAGGGTTGCAGCCTGGCGAAGGCTCGCCTGCGCCGCCGCGCTGATTTTCGGTTAAACGATCTGCCGGGTCCGGGTGCCCGAGCGTTGGACCCGCGCCTGATGCCGGGATGCCCCATAGGCCGCCTTTGCATCGGCCGGCGTCGCCCGCCT
Organism: Alphaproteobacteria bacterium; assembly: GCA_005884855.1. Taxonomy (GTDB): domain Bacteria; phylum Pseudomonadota; class Alphaproteobacteria; order Rhizobiales; family Xanthobacteraceae; genus Bradyrhizobium. The sequence continues at coordinate 3,279 of VAZS01000353.1, forward strand.
GAGACTACGCGTTTGCGGAACATGCTCGGCGGTGGCGATCAGTTGGGTGATGAAATCAGCCCGCGACAGTTGCTGGTTTTTCACCGGCGACCAACGAACCGCCGGTATTTGCGGGACCAGCGCGACGCACGCCGGCTTTCCGTCCGCAACGACGCCGTCATCTGCCGTCTGCTCTGGTCGATCGCTGGACATGGCAACTCGAAATCCCGGCTGAACTGTCACATTTCGGGACATTGCGCCCGCTGTGATGTTCTCCTCGCAAGCGGCATGCCGCCGCTTGCCGATTGGTTCCTGGCGGGCGCGCAGCGTGGTTTCCGGAATGTTTATGAACTTGAGCCACGGTCTGCGCCGAAACAAACAGTATTATTGAGATCGGGAATAACAGGCAGTGTCCTGAAACGAGGCGACCGTGACGTCTGCTCTTCCGCTGCCGCCGGATATTGCGCCACGCGGAGAAGCTCGGCCTCATCCGGCTGCTCGATCACCGCGTGCTGGAGCTGGTACTGGGAGAACTCGCAGCCTCGCCGAACGTGCAGCTTAAGAATTTCGGCAGACGGGTTGCAATCGATGATTTTGGCGTCGGTTACACTTCGTTCCGCAACCTGCGCAAGCTCGGCGGTGACATCGTGAAGATCGACGGCGCAGCGCTAATGCTGCGCGACTGCGGCTGCGATTATGTTCAGTGCTAGCTGATCGCTCGCCTCATCGGAGGGCCCGCGGAATCGGCGCGCAGAAATGGTGTTGCCGGCTACAGGCTAGAAACGTCGGGCTGAAATATCTTTTGTAAGGGCCACGAAAGAGAGAGCTACTCTTCTTTCTTTGGCTCCTTCGACATGCGCTCGAGCCGCTCCTGCATGTCCTTCATTTGTTGGCGCAGGTCGTCGATATTGTCATCTTCGGGCGGCGGCTCTTCGCTTTTTTGCGGCTCGGTGATTGCGGTCCCGCTGCGCGGCGGCACGAACGGCTTGAACATCGAGAATGTCTGCTGAAACAATTCCATGTTGCGACGAACGTGTTCTTCCAGAGGAGCGAACGGCGTCCCGCTGAAGGTGTTGGTCAGCTGCTTGCGGAATTTCTCCTGCTCACGCGTCAGCGTGTCGATCGATTGTTCGAGATATTTCGGCACCACCATCTGCATGCTGTCGCCGTAGAACCGGATCAGTTGGCGCAAGAAGGTGGTGGGCAGGAGATTCTGGCCGGCCTTGTTTTCCTGTTCGAAGATGATCTGCGCCAGCACCGAGCGGGTGATGTCGTCGCCGGTCTTGGCGTCATAAACGAGGAAGTCCTCGCCGTCTTTCACCATGGCCGCGAGATCCTCAAGCGTCACATAGGTGCTGGTGCCGGTATTATAGAGCCGCCTGTTGGCGTATTTCTTGATGGTGGTGGGTTGGTCAGATTTCGCCATGGACTCACACATGCACACCGAGGACAAAGAACCCGACGGCGGGGCCGAAGGGCTGACGAGCAACGCAACGCAACAAAGTAAGCATTTTCAATGGGGTTCGGCTACCGTTTTGTGCGGCACGGTTAATCGCTCCGGCTAATGGTGCTTGGGATACCGCCAAGTGCGTCATTTTGAATGCGCTGCGCAGAGATTTCGGCCTCTGCCGTTGACATGTCCCAATGTCGTTAACAGGATATAGAGGAGAGAGTGGCCTGCCAATCCGGCGCCCGCCGTCCAAGACCCTCAAGCCCAGGAGAATGTCCATGTCAGACGATGTTGTCATCGTCAGCGCCGCCCGCACCCCCGTCGGAAGTTTCAACGGTGCTTTCGCCACCATGCCGGCCCACGATCTGGGACAGAATCCGGCTCGTCAGGCCTCGATCGCCGCCGGGATCCCGGTGGAAAGCCCGGCTTGGGGCGTCAATCAGCTTTGCGGTTCCGGCTTGCGCACCGTTGCGCTGGGCTATCAGGCGCTTCTGAACGGTGACTCCGATATCGTCGTCGCCGGCGGCCAGGAATCGATGAGCATGGCCCCGCACGCGCAATATCTGCGCGGCGGCGTCAAGATGGGCGGTCTCGAGCTGGTCGATACCATGATCAAGGATGGCCTCTGGGATGCCTTCAACGGCTACCACATGGGCAACACTGCCGAAAACGTCGCGCGGCAATACCAGATCACCCGCTCGCAGCAGGACGAGTTCGCAGTCGCCTCGCAGAACAAGGCCGAGGCCGCGCAGAAATCAGGCAAGTTCAAGGACGAGATCGTTCCGGTCACTATCAAGACCCGCAAGGGCGACATCGTCGTTAGCGACGATGAGTACCCGCGTCACGGCGCGACACTGGATTCAATGGCCAAGCTCAAGCCGGCATTCGAAAAGGACGGGACCGTGACCGCCGGCAGCGCGTCCGGCATCAATGACGGCGCAGCCGCAGTGGTGCTGATGAGCGCCAAGCAGGCGGCCAAGGAAGGCAAGAAGGTTCTTGGCCGGATTGTCTCGTGGGGCCAGGCCGGCGTCGATCCCAAGATCATGGGTACCGGGCCGATCCCGGCTTCACGTGCGGCGCTGAAGAAGGCCGGCTGGAACATTGGCGATCTCGATTTGATCGAGGCCAACGAGGCGTTTGCGGCGCAGGCCTGCGCGGTCAACAAGGACCTTGGCTGGGACGCTTCCAAGGTCAACGTCAACGGTGGCGCGATTGCGATCGGTCACCCCGTCGGTGCCTCCGGCGCGCGCGTGCTGGTGACGCTGCTGCATGAGATGCAAAAGCGCGACGCCAAGAAAGGCCTTGCCACGCTGTGCATCGGCGGTGGCATGGGTATCGCGATGTGCATTGCACGAGACTAATCAAGGGCAGCGGATGCGGTGCGCGATGAAAACCATCAGCCGCAACCGCGCAGTTGTATTGAACGAAGACACGCCCGATGCGGCGCATGATCGGCAAGATCATGCGCCGCATTTCATTTTCGCACGCTGTGTCGCGCGATTATTTCTTGATGTTGGTCAAACGGATCGCTTCATTATTAGTTTAGAAAAGACTTAGCTCAAGGGAAGGATACGATATGGCACGTGTTGCGTTGGTATCGGGGGGAACGCGAGGCATCGGCGCGGCAATCAGCAAGGCGCTAAAGGATGCCGGCTACAAGGTCGCCGCCAATTATGCCGGCAATGACGCGGCGGCCGACAAGTTCAAGGCCGAGACCAGCATTCCCGTCTATAAATGGGACGTCAGTTCGTTCGATGCCTGTGCTGCAGGCGTCAAGAAAATCGAGGCTGAACTCGGCCCGGTCGATGTGCTCGTGAACAACGCCGGCATCACCCGGGACGGCGCGTTCCACAAGATGACGCCTGAGCAGTGGACCGCGGTCATCAATACCAATCTTGGCTCGCTCTTCAACATGACCCGTCAGGTGATCGAGGGGATGCGCGCCCGCAAATTCGGCCGGATCATCAACATATCGTCGATCAATGGTCAGAAGGGCCAGTTCGGGCAGGTGAATTATTCCTCGGCCAAGGCCGGCGATATCGGCTTCACCAAGGCGTTGGCGCTGGAGAATGCCAAGGGCGGCATCACGGTGAACGCGATTTGCCCCGGCTATATCAACACCGAAATGGTGCAGGCGGTGCCAAAGGAGGTGCTGGACAAGAGCATCCTGCCGCTGATCCCGGTGGGTCGCCTCGGCGAGCCCGACGAAATCGCCCGTGCCGTGGTGTTCCTGGCCGCCGACGACGCCGGCGCCATTACCGGTTCGACGCTCTCGATCAACGGCGGACAATACATGGTCTGATGGTCGTTGCTGTGCTACCGGGCGGCGCTTTGCGCCGACCGGCTGGCTCGCAATTGCAATGACGAACTATATGCCCCCGCGCACGGCCACACTGATCGGCTTGGCCGCGATCCTGATGTGGTCGCTACTGGCGTCGTTCACGGTCGCGACCGGAAACATTCCGGCCTTTCAGCTCGCGGCGATGACGTTCGCGATCGGCGCGCTGGTGGGCTTCGTGAGCTGGATCGGGCGGCCGGACGCAATCCATGCGTTGCGGCAGCCGCCGCTGGCATGGATTATCGGGGTCGGCGGCCTGTTCGGGTATCACGCGCTTTATTTTCTGGCGCTGCGCTTCGCTCCCCCGGCTGAAGCTGGATTGCTCAATTATCTTTGGCCGCTGTTGATCGTGCTGTTCTCCTCGCTACTGCCGGGCGAACGGCTGGCGCCCCATCACATCTTGGGCGCGCTGCTTGGCTTCGCCGGCACCGTGCTGCTTTTTGGCGGCAACAACAGCGGCGATTTCGCGCCTGGACAGGTGCCGGGATTGGCCGCCGCGTTCGTCGCGGCTTTCGTGTGGGCAGCGTATTCAGTGATGTCGCGCCAGCTCAAGGCCGTGCCGACCGATGCGGTGGCAGGCTTTTGCCTCGCGACCGCGCTGCTTTCTGCCGTGGTGCATGGATTTATCGAGGTCACGGTGTGGCCGGATACGGTCGTGCAATGGCTCGCGGTCGCAGCGCTCGGGCTCGGGCCGGTCGGGGCCGCATTTTACGCCTGGGATATCGGAATGAAGCGTGGCGACATCCGCGTACTCGGCGCAGCTTCCTATGTCACTCCGCTGCTCTCGACCGCGTTTCTTATACTGGCGGGCTTTGCGCAACCGAGTGCCAACATCGCAATCGCGGCCCTGCTCATCGCCGGCGGCGGGCTGATCGCGGCAAAGGATATGCTGGGGCGACGCTAGAGCTGGGTGCTTCGGCTTGAACCGCTGGTGTGCGAGTTAGCCTGCCGGCGTCCAGCCCCGCTTCGCCAGTTCGAATCCAGCGAAATCAAAGCCCGGCGCTACGGTGCACCCCACCAGCGTCCATTCGCCGGTGCTTTCGGCCGCCTGCCACGTTTGCGCGGGGACGACGGCCTGCGGCGCTTCGCCTGTGGCGATATCCGGACCCAGCCTGACGGAGCGCTGGCCGTCGTTATCGGCTGTTCGCAAAATAAGCGCATCGCCGGCGTAGTAGTGCCAGATCTCCACAGCATCGATGCGGTGCCAATGCGAGCGTTCGCCCCGCGCCAGCAGGAAATAGATCGCGGTCGATACTGCGCGTCCATCGGCATCGGTGCGGGAATCGCGAAAAGTCTCGCGATAGAAGCCGCCCTCGGGGTGAGGCCGCAATTCAAGCCGCGCGATAATCTCGGCAGCCGAGGACGGCTCGATCATCAATGATGGTCCGTCACGATTTGTTCTTGCGTTCGCGCAGCTCGCCGAACACCTCGGCGGCGCTCCTGCCTTTCATCCGCAGGCTGGCCGCCACCGCCGGCTCATCGGCGCGCAGGAACACATTGGCTTTCTTCTCTTCACCAAGCAGCGTCGGAATCGTCGGCTTGTTGGCGGCGCGCAGCCGCGTCACTTCCTCGGCGCGCGCTTTCAGAGCGGCATTGTCCGGCTCGACGGTCAGCGCGAATTTCACGTTGGCTGCCGTGTATTCATGCCCGCAGTACAGCTTGAAGTCGTCCGGCAGCGCGCGCAGTTTGAGCAGCGACTCCCACATCATCGGATAGTTGCCCTCGAACACTCTCCCGCATCCGATCGAGAATAGCGTGTCGGCGGCGAACAGCGCCTTGTCATTGTGGAATACGTAGCTGATGTGGTCGAGCGTATGGCCGGGCGTTTCCAGCACCCGCGCCAGAAGGCCGCCGACCTTCACGACGTCGCCCTGGGCCACGCGCAGATCGACATTTGCGATCTTTGCGGACTTGTCATGGGGGCCGACCACCCGCGATCCATATTTTTGCTTCAGTTGGGCGACACCGCCGACATGGTCGCCGTGATGATGGGTGATAAGAATATCGGTCAGTCTCCAGCCCTCGCGCTCCAACACCTCGACGATGGGCGCGGCCTCTGGCGCATCGATCGAGGCTGTCGCCTTGGTGGTGGGGTCATGGATCAGATACCCGAAATTGTCGGTGAGACAGGGGAAGAGGCGAATTTCGGCAGCCATGCTATTTCCATGCTCCAGTGGGCCATGAGGGCGCGCCCATAGTCATGAAATATGGCGTTAAGCGTCCTACGGCAATGTAATATTCCGAACCCCGTGCGGCGCGCCGGCGCGTTACATCTGTGGACATCATGATCGATGTTATCGACCTCCGCGATTTCTATTCTCGGCGCCTGGGCATCGTGGCGCGGCGGCTGATCAATCGAGGCATTCATGCGCGCTGGCCGGACGCGCAGGGCCAGCGGGTGCTCGGTCTCGGCTACCCCACCCCCTACCTCGGCCTGTTTCGAGAGGACTGCGAGCGCTGCATCGCGTTCATGCCGGCGGCGCAGGGTGTGTTGAAATGGCCGACGGCGCGGCCGACGCTGGCGGCGCTGGTCGACGAATTCTCACTGCCGCTGCCGGATGCGGCCGTCGACCGCATTCTCCTGGTTCATGCACTGGAAATGTCGGATGACCCGGAAGGGCTGTTGCGCGAGGTATGGCGGGTGCTGGCGCCCTCAGGCCGGATGATGGCGATCATTCCGAACCGGCGCGGGGTCTGGACCCGAACCGACAATACGCCGTTCGGTCATGGCCGCCCCTATTCGCGCTCGCAGATCACCCAATTGCTGCGCCAGACATGGTTCACGCCGACCGGATGGGGTGAAGCGTTGTTCGTGCCGCCTGTTGCGGGCGGTTGGTTCCTGCGCTCCGCGATGGCCTGGGAGAGGGTCGGGGCGGCGCTGTCGCTGCCGTTCGCCGGCGTTCATATCGTGGAAGCGACCAAGCAGGTCTACCGCGCGATCCCCGCGCACCGTGAGCGCACGCGGCTGATTCCGGCGCTCGAGCCGGTGCTGGTGCCCTCGTCACTGCAGCGGCGAGACCACGTGTAGAGAGCTTTCGCGTTACTCGTTACCCCGGTTGAAATCGTCACTTGGCGCAGCAGGTGCGGCCATGTTGTCTGGGCGCGGACCATGGGGCCGGCGGCGCCGTCGCGGAAAGCGCTCGCGCTCGCCGCCCTCGAAACCGCCCGTGCCGCCGCCAGTTTGCTGCTGGGGTCCGGGTCCGGTGATGAAGGACGGCAGCCGATCGACGCTGGCATTATCCGGAATCACCGGTTGCGGTTGCGGTTGCGGTTGCGGTTGAAACTGCGGCTGCGGACGATGTTCGCGATGGCCGCCATGTTCGCGTGACTGGTGCTGATCGCGCTGCTGGTACGGCTGTCCGTCGCGCTGGTGGTCGCGCGGAACGAACGGCTGCGGCTGCACCGGAACAAACCCGGGCTCCTGGCCAAAATGTGAAAAGCTCTCGCCCTCGTCCTCGCCCTCTTCGGAAGCCATTTCGTTTTCGGTGCGCGGCTGCGGCTGGTTCTGGCGGAACTGTTCCTGGGCGGCGGCGATCAAGCGAAAATAATGCTCGGCATGCTGATAGTAATTCTCGGCGGCAACGGGATCTCCGGAGGAACGCGCGTCCCGGGCCAGCTGCACGTATTTTTCCGCGACATGGGATGCCGTGCCGCGGATCTTGATGTCAGGCCCGTTCGACTCGAACACCCGGGTCATCGGGTTTTGGCCGCGCCGGTTTCCATCATTCCTGTTGTTATTGTTGTTGCGGTTGCGCATCCGCTTGTTGTTTTGACCGTTTCTCATGTCCTACCTTTATTCCAGCCCTGAAATACCAGCGTTTGAGTTGTTAGCCTGCGAGTCATGCGTCCCGGATTGTCGCGGTCATGATCGGCGTGTCGGCTACGTCTGACACGCACCGAATCCCAGTGGTTTTCAATTCCACACAGATTTTCCCGTATGCCGCGGTCAGCAAAGACGCGCTCTCCAACAGTCCAGCCGAAGCTGCGGACTCATCAAGTCATTCCGCCTGCCAAAACAAGCACAGGTCTCTCGCGTGAGTTTTCAAGCGCAATATCAGGCTTTCGTTCGCTCTGCGGTCAGAAGCGGCGCAGCTCTCTAGCCATCGCGCTCGAATGGACCTGCGTTTTGGAACCTTTCACTCGGGGCGGGCTCTCGCTTTGAGAACCCTGCCTCCACCCGTAGCATCTACGGGGCCAGCAACCTGGACCGATGTTGTGATCGGAACGTAGTCGCTCCCGAGGGATATTCCAAGTGCTTTTTCGCATTTCAATCAGGCTTTATGGGGGCAATTTTCGGCCGGCCACGGCCCTGCGAATGCCAGCCATGTCGGGCTTTGGTGGCTTCTCCAGCCTCAACCCTGCCCACGCCATCAAATCTTCAACGTGCTCGCTTTGGCCATACCCCACTTCCATAACCACTGCGCCTCCTGGCGCCAGCAGCCCGGCGGCCTGCGGAATGATCGCGCGATAGGCGTCAAGTCCATCTTTGCCGCCGTCCAGCGCTCCGATCGGATCGTAGTCGCGGACTTCCGTTGCAAGGGTCGCGATCTCAGCCGAGCGGATATAAGGCGGGTTCGAGACGATCAGGTCGAACGTATCGGTCAGTGCCGCAGCATAATAGCAGGCGACGAAGCCCGCACGATCGGCCAATCCCAGGTTGGCGGCGTTGGCGCTTGCGATCCGTAACGCCGCCTCGCTGATGTCAGTCCCGATGCCATAGTGATCGGGCAACTCCGACAACAGCGCCAGCAGAATAGCACCTGAACCGGTGCCAATGTCGGCAATGCGGTACCGGTGATCCGAACGTGTGACGGCGCGCGGCATCTCGAGCGCCAGTTCGACCACCGTTTCGGTGTCGGGCCTCGGCACCAAGGTCGCGGCGGAGAGCTGCAAAGGCAGCCCCCAGAATTCTTTGCACCCGAGGATTCGTGCGACCGGCTCGCCGGCACAGCGACGTCGCGCGAAATCATCAAGTCGCATCGACTCGTCCGACGTAAGGAGCCGCCCCGCCGCAGTGATCATTCCGGTGAGATCGAGCCCGAGCACCGCGCCCATCAACATCCGCGCGTCGAGTTCGGGAGATTCGATTCCGCCGGCTCGAAGCCGTGCTGTTAGCGCCCGCCGTGCAGCTTCGAAGCTCCGGCTGTTGAATGGATCGCTGTTTTGGTTCACGCCGCGGCGCCTTGGGCGGCGAGCTGCGCGGCCTGATGTTCGGTGGTCAGCGCATCCACCAGTTCGCCCAGCGCCTCGCCAGCCAATACCTGTGGTAGCTTGTAGAGCGTGAGATTGATGCGATGATCGGTGACGCGGCCTTGCGGGAAATTATAGGTGCGGATGCGCTCGGAACGATCTCCGGAGCCGACCTTCTCGCGGCGATCTGCCGAACGCACAGCATCGATGCGTTGTCGTTCGGCGTCGTAGATACGGGAGCGCAGGATGTTCATCGCCGAGGCGCGGTTCTTGTGTTGCGAACGGCTGTCCTGCATGTTCACCACAATGCCGGTCGGAATGTGGGTGATGCGGATCGCCGATTCGGTCTTGTTGACGTGCTGGCCGCCGGCTCCCTGTGAGCGCATCGTCTCGATTCGCAGATCGTCCTGCTTGATTTCGACGTCGACCTCCTCGACCTCCGGCAGAACCGCGACTGTAGCCGCAGAGGTGTGAATGCGGCCCTGCGTCTCGGTGTCGGGCACGCGCTGCACACGGTGCACACCGGATTCGAATTTCAGCTTGGCGAACGCGCCGCGGCCCTTCACCTCGGCGATGATTTCCTTGAAGCCGCCCATCGTGCCCTCGCTGGCTGAGATCACGTCGACCTTCCAGCCCTGCAGTGCCGCAAAGCGCTCATACATCCGGAACAGGTCGCCGGCGAAAAGCGCGGCCTCGTCGCCGCCGGTGCCGGCGCGGATTTCCAGCACGACGTTGCGATCATCCATCGCGTCCTTTGGCAATAATGCGACCCGGATCTGCTGCGCCAATTCAATGCTGCGGCCTGCAAGCGTGTCGCGCTCGGCCTCCGCCATGCCGCGCATCTCGGATTCGGTGGAGGGATCGGCAATCAGCTCGTCGAGCTCAGCGATTTCCTTGCCGGTGGCGCGATAGGCTTTGACCGCCTCGATCAGCGGATTGAGTTCGGCCAATTCGCGCGTGATCCGCACGTAGCTTTCCGAGTTGACGTTGCCAAGCAACTCCGCTTCCAGCGCGGCGTGATGCGCCAGCAGAATGTCAAGTTTGGCTTCGGGCAGCATCGACATGGTTGGGTCTCGAATTACGAAAAACGCGTTGCAGCGATCTCAGCTTCGCTACAACGACAACCCCTCGGCCTCGGCGAATTCGGTCAGCTTACGCCGGATTGAGACGCTTCCGGAGGGCGCATCGAGCAGCGGCACCATCATCGCCTCGGCTTTTTTAGCATCAAGATCGAGGATCATCGCCTTGACCGGACCATGGGCTGTAGCCGACAGCGACAGCGAACGGTAGCCTAGCGCGATCAGCGCCAGTGCACCGAGCGGTTTCGAGGCCATCTCGCCGCACAGGCACGCGGATTTTTTCGCCGCATCAGCCTTGCGTACGATGTCGCGCAACGCTCTCAAGATCGGAGCCGACATGGTGTCGAACCGTTCGGAGACTTTGGCATTGCCGCGGTCAACCGCGAACAGGAATTGAAACAGATCGTTGGATCCGACCGAGACGAAATCGACCTTCTTCAGGAGTTCGTCGAGCTGATAAAGAAGCGCGGGCACTTCCACCATGGTGCCGACATCGATGCGCTCCGGCAGCGCGTGGCCGTGCTGGCGCAGATAGGTCAGTTCGCGTTCCACCATGGCCTTGGCGGAGTCGAATTCGGCGACTTCGGTAATCATCGGGAACATGATTCGTAGCGCGCGACCGCCGCCGGCCCGGAGCAGCGCGCGAATCTGGCCGCGCAGCAGCCCGGGCCGATCAAGGCCTAGTCGAATGGCTCGCCAGCCTAGTGCGGGATTTTCCTCGATCACGGTTTCCATATAGGGCAGCGCCTTGTCGCCGCCGATATCCAGGGTGCGGAACGTCACCGGCTTGTGGCCCGCCGCGTCCAGCACCGCGCGATAGAGCGCGAGCTGGTCGCCGGTCCGCGGCAGACTCTGGCCGACCATGAACTGCAACTCGGTGCGGAACAGGCCTATGCCGGCGCTGCCGGTATCGTCGATATGCGGCAGGTCCACGGTGAGACCCGCGTTGATCAACAGTTCGATCGGCTTGCCGTCCTTGGTCACGCAGGGCCTGTCGCGCAACGCCAAATACTGGGCCTGGCGGCGGGCGCGAAATCGCACGCGTTCCGCATAGGCCGATTCGATTTCCGCCGAGGGGCGCACGTAAATCTCGCCCGAGGTGCCGTCGACGATGATGGCGTCGCCCGGATCGGCGATACCCGGGGCGTTCGGCACTTCCCCAACCGCAGGGATGCCGAGCGCGCGTGCCACGATGGAGACGTGAGAATTCGCGGTGCCTTCCTCCAGCACAAGCCCGCGCAGCCGCTTGCGATCATAGTCGAGCAGGGCTGCAGGTCCCATCGCTCGCGCGATCAGGATGGCGTTGTCCGGCAGCTGTTCGCGTGAAGGGGCGTGATCCTGCCCGACCAGCTGCCGCATCAGGCGATGGCCGAGATCTTCAAGATCATGCAGGCGATCGCGCAAATACGGATCGGTTGAACGCAGCATCCGCGCGCGGGTGTCGGACTGAACGCGCTCGACGGCGGCTTCCGCGGTCAGGCCAGTGGCCACCGCCTCGTGCAACCGGTGCGACCAGCCGTGATCGTTGGCGAACATCCGGTACGCTTCAAGCACGTCGCGGTGATCGCCGCCCTCAGCAACGTCGCCGCGCTCCAGCATGCGGTCGAGATCGGCGCGCAGTTTTGCAAGCGCCGCATCGAGACGTCTGATCTCCTTGGGCAGGTCCTCGGCAATGTAATTGGTGATGACGACGCGCGGCTCGTGCAGCACCACATGGCCGAGCGCGATACCGTCCGACAGAATGGCGCCGGTCTTGTGCAGTGAATGCCGGGCGGCCGGCTCCGCGCCGGGCTGGGCGAGGGCGGATAATTCGCCCGAGGCGATCATTTCCGCCAGCACCATGGCGGTGGTCTGCAGCGCCTCAACCTCCTCCTCGACATAGGTGCGCTTGGCGCGGTTCTGCACCACCAGCACGCCGAGCGTGTTGCCAGCGCGCAGAATGGGAACGCCGAGGAAGGAGTGGTAGATTTCTTCACCGGTCTCGGGGCGGAATGAGAACGCCGGGTGGCTCTGCGCATCGCTCAAGTTGAGGGGGGTCGCCTCGCTTGCGACCAGGCCTACCAGTCCCTCATGCGCGCTCAGCACGGTCCTGTGTACCGCGTCGCGATTGAGGC
>VAZS01000282.1 GCA_005884855.1 Alphaproteobacteria bacterium
AGGCGTAAGCATGCCGGCCGTTCTCGCCGAGGCAGGGTTGACGGCCGCACAGGTGAATGATCCGACTTTTCGACTCGAGGTATCCACTCAGATCAGGCTCCTGGAGCTGGCAGCAGCAGAACTCCAGGATGGCATTCTAGGATTCCATCTTGCGCGAAATTTCGACCTGCGTGAGATTGGTTTGCTCTACTACGTCATGGCCTCTTCCGATCAACTGGCTGATTCTCTTCGTAACGCTGAGCGGTACAGCGTGATAAATAATGAAGGGGTTCGCCTGCGCTTCCGTTCAGATGGGCGTACGGTAATCGCACTCGAGTACGTGAACGTCGACCGATTTTCGGATCGGCACCAAATAGAGTTTTGGGTGACGACAGTGGTGCGACTTTGCCGCCAATTGACTGACAGCCGAATAGCGCCGCAACGAGTAACGGTCAGGCATGTTCGTGATGGCACGCCCACCGAACAAAGGTCGTTTTTGGCTAGCGATGTTCAGTTTGGTGCTGATGCTGATGAAATAATTTTTCCAAAGCATTTTGCTTCTCTGCCGCTTGTCGGCGCCGACACTTACCTCAATCGATTGCTGCGGCACTATGCCGATGAAGCGCTCGCTCGCAGACCAACGCAGCGCAAAGGTGTCCGTTCCGACGTGGAAAGAGTGCTTCCGCCGTTGCTCCCTCATGGCAAAGCCACAACGTCGGAAGTTGCGCGGCAACTGGGCGTTAGCCGTCGTACGCTCTCGCGCTCGCTTTTTGCCGAAGGTGTGACTTTTGCCAGAATACTGGAAGAACTACGGGCTGCTCTCGCTCAACGCTATCTCCGGGATCGGGAGTTGCCGATTTCGGAGATAGCGTGGCTCTTGGGATATAGGGAGATCAGCTCGTTCACGCATGCGTTCAGGCGATGGAACGGAATGAGTCCGAGAGAATTCCGATCGTCGATAGCGCCCTTGCCCTAGCACGTCCGACGGCTTGCTATCTTTTGAGACTCCGTTGACAAGAAGCGATGCTGATGACCGGCCGCGGGCAAGAAGCCTGGTCCAGGCGATCTTCCTTTGATCAAGATACCCAACTTTTCGGCGACAAAGCCCAAGTCATTGGCGCGCAATCACAAGACTGGGATGCGGCTGTTCCGGTAACCCATCGGGACCATCGCACAGCCGCCGGTGAAGGCGACCTAACGATCAGTTGGCAGAACCGGCAATGGACCAATATGGATTTTTCTTTTGGCTATCCGTTGCTTGGTTTTTTGTTCTTTGGGTTGCGGCGCTCTGGGTGATATTTGGCCCTTAACACTGATGGAAGATGGCGAGAGATGCAGCAAGTAGCGCCAGCAATTCGTGAGACGATTCGCGTGCGCACGGGTCGATCTCTCACCAGATGTTCGCTCCAAACCAACTGAATTGTGTTTGCCGTACTACGACGACCGTTTTCGGCGCCGCGCGTCTTTTGACAACTTTGCGTTCGCGCGGGCGACCCGCTTCTCGATTCTTTGCATCAAATGGCCGTGGCTGGTTGGCTTCGGACGATTGTAGCTCTGCGAATGCCTGCCCGAGTCGGGCAGAGGCGCCCGCGTCCGGGATGGGGAGACGAGCCTCCATGGTCACGGACTGCGCAGGAACGATCGTCGGAAGATTGGTGTCGTAGACGACGCGTTCGGGCCATTTTCGATCGGAAGCAATACGGATGACCGGTAGATGGTCATGGACAACGAACGGCATCGGGAGTCTTGGGAGATAAGCATCCAAAATGAAAAACAGCCCGAGCAATACTCCACCAACGTACAAGAAATATCGCAACACAGGCATTCGTGACGCCATTGCCGCCGCGTGCAAGCTGATTAGAGAACGTTTCTGCCTTCGCATCGTATCCGCTTCATCTCAAGATTGAGCGAACCGCGCAGGTACAGTCGTTGCCGCGCAAGCAAAGTGCGGCGAAGGCCTATGGCCCTGTGAGGACGTTCAAGTCAATACCACCAATCAAGCGCCGGGCGCTGCTTGATCCACATCAACGTCTTTGGGGAGATTGTTGTGCTGATCGTCGCATCGCGCGAAATTAGCGCAGCGAGAACAAGGTGCCTTTCGCCGCTGCTCGTATCCCTGAACAGTGGTCTGGGACGTGAGATGAAACGGGATTACGCCGCGGTCCAGCCGCCATCGATCGGTATGTTGGCACCTGTGATTTGCGCACCGTCGTCGCTGCAAAGGAACAATGCCAGCGCGGCGACCTGCTCTGAGGTCACGAACTCCTTGGTCGGCTGCGCTTGCAGCAACACATCATGAATCACCTGCTCCCTGGTAAGCTTGCGAGCCTTCATGGTGTCGGGTATCTGCTTTTCGGCCAATGGCGTCCAGACATACCCCGGACTGATGCAGTTGCAAGTGATCTTGAAAGTCGCAAGCTCGAGGGCTGCGGTCTTGGTTAGGCCGGCAATACCGTGCTTTGCGGAGACATAAGCCGCCTTGAATGGAGAAGCCACCATCGAGTGCGCCGAAGCAGTGTTGATGATGCGGCCCCAGCCGCGCTTCTTCATCCCAGGAACGACGGCGCGGATGGCATAGAGGGCCGACGACAAGTTGATCGCGATGATAGCTTCCCATTTCTCCGGCGGAAACTCCTCGATCGGCGACACGAACTGGATGCCAGCGTTGTTGACGAGAATATCCGCCGAGCCGAACGTTTCCTCGCCAAGCGCGATCATTTTGGCGATCTCGTCAGACTTGGCCCTGTCGGCGGACGAATGAACCGCCTTCACCTTGAAATCTCTTTCAACGCTTGACCGTTCCTTCTCGATGTCGGCAGGCGTACCAAATCCGTTGATTACGACGTTAGCGCCCGCACTCGCGAACGCTCGCGCATACGCCAATCCGATGCCGCTGGTTGATCCGGTTACGACAGCGGACTTGCCTCCCAGCGTCCCCATGACAGTTACTCCTGCTCTCGGTGCAACCGATGCGATGACTGCTCGGAGACAAGGCCGTACTCAGGCGCGCCAGCCGCTGTTTTATTGATGCCTCTCCATAGCGTGATCGCCCGCTCTCTGACGTGCTACTCTGGAGGGAGACGCGTGATCAACGGCGGCCGACGCGATCCACCGGGCCACCGCGATTCGTGGGCGTTCCCACGCGACCAACTCCGGTGGTCACCGCGGCACGCGCGACCGGACGGGGGCGCAGCACGACGCCTGGCCTGCCAACGCAACCGGCAGGATATTCAACATATTGGCAATATACGACAGCGTTCGCTGGTTCCGTGCTTGCGGCTACGAAACCAACTATCACCAGCGACGCGGAAAATAGAATGGAGAGTTTCATTTTAGTCTCCCTGTTTGCGAACTCGCCCGCTGGATCGATCCGCACTTTCGTGCAGCGCCTCCAGGTCGTTTGTGCAAACGAGACTGAGGCGAGCTGAACTAGGCCCAATTGATACAGATCAAGCGCGGCTCTTGAGAGACCGCGGCCGACCCGTTGACACAGACTACAGACTAAAAGAGAACATCGGCTGAGCCGCCCGTCGATCGGCTTGTAATCGGAGCTACTCAAGCCGCCACCGTTTCTCTGGTAATGTTCCTTCTTCGCCGCTCGCCACCAGCGTCATTCGCAAGACCTCAAAAATTACGGCAGTCGACCAGCCAAACAGCAGCACGCCGTTCATTGCGGTCATCGGGCCGAGCAGATGCCAACGCTCGACCGGCGTGATATCCCCATAGCCGAGCGTGGTGTAGTTC
>VAZS01000283.1 GCA_005884855.1 Alphaproteobacteria bacterium
GGCCGACAAAAGGATAAAGTCCGCCCAGCGGGTTGGCTTGCCTGCCTTCGGTGCTGCGGGTGTGAAACAGAAGATCGTGAAAGTCCCAAGGCACGAGGTCATCGTCGCCCTCGTCCAATCGCAGGCCAGTCCCAGCGGCAGCGTTGACCTTGAAAAGGATTTGGCAATCCACCAACAAACACAGTAGTTCGAGTCCTGGAAAGCCGTCTTGCCGCCTGAAGCGGCTGATTCTCTGCGGTGCGGCCAATCTCGCCAGAGCGGTCGTGATCTTCGGGTTGCAAATTCTAAGCAACGCCCCGGCGCGCGCTGATTCCAGTACCATGTCATTTCCGCGCCGGCGCAAATAGGCGAACCGCGACAGGACCAGGGTCTCGGAATCATCGAACCTTGCTATTCGAGGCCAATAATCCGCAACCTGCGGTTCGATAACGACCTCGTCGCGTGAGCGGCCGAGGCGGTACTCCATCAGACCGTGCCGGGCCAGTCGCCGAACCAGCAGATCGAGTTCCTGGTCGGCGGCGCGTCCGCTCGTCTCAAAAGAAGCGAGTGGCAGCCCCGAGCGTAACTCCTGCGCGCGCTTGCACGTAGCGGCGCTGTATTTTCCCAGCCCAACCGAATGACCGTCGAAGCAGGCGAGGATACTGCCATCGGCATGCGTCTGAAGCGTGATGCGAGCGCTCAGCCGGGCGGAAATGGTCGGTGGCGTGGATCGCGAGACTCTCTTTTTTGCCGGAGCGCGCAAGCCTAACCCTCAGGTGTGCGGGAGAAACGGAGTGAGTTCGCTTTCCAGCAAGGGGCGGTCAAGAAGTCCCAATTTTATCGGAATATCGTAAAGCCGTCCCGGCGCGAAGCGGCGATAGAAATGCCGCAATCCCGGGGAGATCACCCTGACGACCGGCACGCCGACATCGGGGCGGGTTTGATTGAGGACGAGAAAATCGAGCCCGGCTCGCGAAGCGATATTGACGCAAGCGTCGACCTGCTGGCGCGTGTTGTCCAGAGGCCCGAATTTCGAAAGCGCGCGCGGATTCATCGCCGGCCTGCCGCTCGGCACCAGGAAGGGATGCTCCTTGAGGTACAACGGAGTGGTGCCATCGAGGCTCGATTTCTCGCCGCTGCCGCCTCCCATCAGTCCAATCGACAGGAATTGGTTCAACTCGGTCAATGCGCGCAGCACGGCAATTCGGTTATCGAAGTGCGCCCCAGAACCGAATTCGACATTTTCCTGGCCGTTTTGCATCCAGTGCAGAATCGCGACGAAAGTCGGAACCCCGAGGTCGCTGGTAACATCGAGCACCCAAAGCCGTCGTCCTGAATCGGCGAGTTGGGTCTGCAGATCGCGAACGTAGGAGTCGTCGAACTCCTCTAAATCAACTTCCGGCACTTGCAGTCGGTTGTACCACCAGATCGCGTATGAATCCCGTTCCACCAATTCGAGGAAACCCTGAACGATTGCCTCTTCAACGGTATTGCCGGCGGCGCAGCCGTTGGAGTCGGCATGAAACGCGGCAGGGCCGCTGTAGAAAAAATACAGCAGGGTAGTCGGAAGATATTTGAAGCGCCGGTCGCGCAGCGACCACACCGGTGACCACTCGATCCTGGCGGATCGATCAAACGCAGGCGGGGCCATTTGGGTGTGTTGTTCCTCTGGCTCCGGTTGGTGCGGCTGTGATTGGGCGTCGCTGAACAACAGCACATCGTTGGGATGGATCGCATCGCCTGACGGGAAATCCGTGAACCGGCGAGTGACCCTGATCTCGTCTCCTTGAAAAATTCCAGAATAGCGCTCGATCGCCTCCATCAGCGCGCTGGCTTCGCCCTGCTCGGCGGTGGAGCCTTTGCCGAAGCTGCCACCGGTCAGCCCCGCCCTGAGTTGATCGACGTTCTGGGCTGGGGCGGAAAAATTATGTGCCGCATAATAATTGGTGTTCATGGGTAAATCGGCTTCGATCCGCTCGAGCCGCGTGACCACACCGGTGAGGGGGCTCACATGCTTGCGGAAACGCGCGACCGTGGTCCGCGACGAGACGGTACGGTATCCACCGCTGGTCATGAACAGCTTGTCGCCCGGTCCGAGTTCGACCGGCTCCGGCGAGCGGCGCGGGTCCCGCAGTTTCTTGCGGCCGCAGGTCGAACACTGCGGGCGAAAGGCGACGTAATGCTTCGCGATGGTGGAGCCCAACAGGTCCAGGCTGACAATGTGATCACGCAGTTCAGTGCGAAAGTCGGTGGCAATCGCTTTTGCGATTTCGAGCGCAGCTAGCTGGAGCGCGCTTTGCCCGACGGCGTTGCGTGCAAGAGGCGATATTGCGAGCGCGCGCGCCGGTCCGCGATCGAGAAAACCCTTGACCTCCCGATTTCGTATCATCCGATCGAAAAGGCAAGTCCAACAGGCGCTCTCGCCGGGGCTGAACACCGGCCCGACCAGGGGAAACGCCCCGGAAGGCTGCACGAGCAGCCAGCGCGAACGGTCCGACACATGCTGCCGGTTCAATTCGGCCAGCCGCCGTTCGAGATAGTCGCTCACCAGCGTGACCGTCAGGTCGGGGGAGCGGCTTACGACGCGAACGCCGAGATTACTGAGGGCCTCGCCGAGTTCACTCTCCCCTTGCACGTCGAGCGATTGAATGCGCACCCGGCACTTGCCCAGGTTTTCTTGGGCGATCTCGGGCGGCAACCCAAGGCTCGCCCAGTAGCCGGCCACGGCATCGGCCGAACCGCGCGATGCGGGCAAGATGTAGCGCCGCTCGACCAGCCGCTTGAGTGCTTCCTCGATTTTCTCGGAGGGAAAAAACGGTTCGAGTTCGCGAATGAGTTCCCGAAAAGTCCGTCTACCCTGTGCTATCGCGGAGGCGAGGGCGCAATAAAGCTCCCCGTGAAGAAAGAACTTCCGGTCCTCGGAATAAAGGCAGACCACGTCGGGCGGCAGCACATAGACGGTGAAATTGGGCGCGAACTGCGGAACGTCCTTGCTGATATCTCGCGCTAACTTAATGCGGTCGCCTGTCATCGCTTCAGCACGCGTAGCCCAACCAACATGGATCGGCCGGGTCGATTTTGTCGGACCCGGCCATGATGACCTGCGTCGTACTTGCGTTTGTCAATGTGACGGGATGCCGATCCGGTCTAGCACCAGCGGCAAGCTCCCCAGGATAAGCAACAACCTCCGTAGCCTCCGCAGCCTCCACCGCATCCGCAACCTCTGCAGCCGCGGCAACCTCTGCAGCCTCTGCACCCTCTGCAGCCACCGCAAGCGCGCGCGACTTGTACGCCATTGCGCGCAGCCTCGCTGCTCTCCTTGTCAAAGACATAGAATGTCGCCAGGCTGACGTCGGAGATTTCCTCCTCACCGAGAGTGACCTCGTGACCCGGTGCAAGATTTGGCGTCCGCGGCTGATCCTGTACCGCCGCTACCGCGGCGGATGCGCCCCCTAGCATTGAAAAACTCAATCCGGCTGCCCCTAACACCGGTACGCTTTTGATCGCACGCTTTCGCTTCGAAGCTTGCTTCACCCGTGCCATGCTCGCTCCCTCCCTGCGTTGACGGTCCTAGAGACGGTCCTAGAGTTCCGCTCGCTGATGCTACGCTCAGGAGGTGTACCACGCAACCCGGTTGGGCACGCTGATCTGATGCGAGCCCATGGTTTAACCTTCATGAACGGTTTTGTCAGCGGCGCCGGCGCGCCTCGCAGCAACTCTCGTCGCTGGTCGTGAAACAGTTAAACTGTTGCGTCTTGCATCGAAGCTGCCTTGGTTCGGCCGCGCTGGCGGCCTTGCAGTTGCACTATCCCGCCATTATTCGGTTGAGAGGACTTGGTCCACGATTATGCGCCAAAACAACTCGACGCTGCTCAATGCCCCTGGACGTTTTGCCTGGTACGAGCTGATGACCACGGACGTGGCGGCCGCCCAAGCGTTCTACGCTGAGGTCCTGGGCTGGCGCGCGCAGGACGCCTCGACCTCCGAACTGCCCTACACCTTGTTTTCTGCTGGAACGGCCAGGCTAGGCGGACTCATGCCGCTGCCCGAAGACGCTAAGAAAATGGGCGCGACGCCGAGATGGATGGGCTATGTCGGCGTCGATGACGTGGAGGCGAGCGCCGAGCGGATTACGCGTCTTGGTGGGGCGATCTACGTCCCGCCGACAAACAGCAACATCGGTCGTATTGCCGTCGTTGCCGACCCGCAAAAAGCGATTGTTGCTCTGATCGAGAGGATGCAACCAAGTCAGCCGCAGCCCATCGAACTGGATGCATTGGGGCGGGTGGGCTGGCATGAACTGCTCGCCGAGGACTCGGAGA
Source organism: Alphaproteobacteria bacterium (assembly GCA_005884855.1). Classification (GTDB taxonomy): domain Bacteria; phylum Pseudomonadota; class Alphaproteobacteria; order Rhizobiales; family Xanthobacteraceae; genus Bradyrhizobium. Next base: position 4,302 of record VAZS01000283.1, read on the forward strand.
CCGCGTTTACCTTTTACAGTGAGTTGTTCGGCTGGTAGAAGGCGGACACCGAACTTGGTCCGACGGACACCTATCAGCTTTTCTCGTCCGGCGAAGAGACCATCGGTGGAATATTCACCAACAGGTGCATCGACCCGCAGGGCGCGATCTTTGCACTGCAGGGAAAGCGGAGCCAGCATGCTATGGCCAGCGACTCAGCCTCAGAAGTCAGCTGGTCGACTTCGTGGAGCGGAATTTCATCCAGAGGCAGGTTGGTCGACAAGCGAGGCCGCTGACATCGGCTTCGCAATGAGCCGAGGTCTAGCCGGCGGCTGGCTTTGGAGGGGGTTTGACGAGCGGCTTATCCTGCCGTTTCGACCAGGAGATGTAGTAGGCGACCACCGTC
>VAZS01000284.1 GCA_005884855.1 Alphaproteobacteria bacterium
CAAAAATACAGCGTGAATGGCGCGTTGATGATCGAAATCGATTTTCGCGCGCCGCCAAGCGCGCACCATGACCCAAACACAAACAGCACCTGCCAGCAGTACGGGTTGAAGTACCAGGTCCCGGAGGGATAGGCCGACAGGTTCCAGCCGAATTGCCGGGCAGCGAGCCAAAGCGCGATCGATGCCAGCATGGTCAGGCCGGGCTGGCGCAGCATCATCCACAGCA
>VAZS01000285.1 GCA_005884855.1 Alphaproteobacteria bacterium
TGCTGTTGCTGGCATGGCCCTGCACGAATACCGCCCGCACGTTGTCCTTCTGCGCAACCTGATCTTTCGGCAGCGTCACCGCTTCGAACCAGCGGGTGAGCGGGATGCCGGGGGTTTCCATGATTTGCTTTGAGTCGAAGCGCGACTTCAAGAAGTCATAGTCGACTTCCCAAACCCGCGCCCAGTGTTTCCAGGCGCCTTCGGCGAGCCCGTAATAGAACGGCAGCGTGACGATATCGAGCCCGACATCGGTCGCTCCTTGCACGTTGTCATGGCCACGGAAGATGTTGGCGCCGGTGCCGGCCTTCCCGACATTGCCGGTCATCAACAGTGCGATGCAACTCGCACGCACGTTGGCGGTGCCCACAGTTTTCTGGGTCTGGCCCATGGCCCAGATCAGTGTTGACGGCTTCTCCGTGGCAAACATCTTTGCGACGCGCTTAAGCTGTTCGCCAGGAACGCCACTGACGCGCTCCACTTCTTCCGGATTCCACTTCTCTACTTCCTTGCGGAGATCGTCGAAACCGTAGACGCGCTGTTTGATAAACTCCTTGTCCTCCCAGCCGTTCTGGAGGATGTGCCACATCATGCCATAGAGCACCGGGATGTCGGTGCCCGGCCGCATGCGCACATATTCAGTCGCATGGGCGGCGGTTCGCGTCAGGCGCGGGTCGATGACGATAAAGTTGGCCTTTTGAAGCTCCTTGCCCTCAAGCAAATGCTGCATTGATACCGGATGCGCCTCGGCCGGATTGCCGCCCATGATGATCTGGGTTTTTGCGTTGCGGATATCATTGAAGCTATTGGTCATCGCGCCGTAGCCCCACGTATTGGCTACGCCCGTGACGGTTGTTGAATGGCAGATGCGCGCCTGATGGTCAGTGTTGTTGGTTCCCCAGAATGCGCCAAGCTTGCGGAATAGATAGGCGCCTTCATTGGTCATCTTGGCCGATCCGAGCCAATAGACGGAATCGCTGCCCGACTTCTCGCGAATTTCGAGCAACTTGTCGCCGATCTCGTTGATTGCGGTATCCCAGGAGACGCGCGTCCACTGCCCGTTGACGAGTTTCATCGGATAGCGCAGCCGCCTGACGCTATGCACGAGTTCGCGCACCGATGCGCCCTTGGCGCAATGTGAGCCGCGATTGATGGGGGAATCCCAACTCGGTTCCTGGCCGACCCATACCCCGTTCAGCACCTCCGCAGTCACCGTGCATCCGACGGCGCAATGCGTGCAGATGCTCTTGCGAACAGTAGCGCCTGCGGAGAGCGGACCTGCGACTGCGGCTTCGGCGTTGCGCACGCTGCCGACCGGCAGCGTGCTCAGCGCGGCGAGAGCGCCGCCGGCAACGCCGGAGCGGCGCAGGAATGCTCGGCGGTCGAGGCCGCCGGTTTGCCCGGCGAGAGCCTCCGCCACGGAGCTGCGGCGGCCCGAGCCGGAACGCTGGTTTTGTGTTCTCTTGATCAGCACGGCCGCCTCCCTTCAACCCGGATAACGATTGACACGGTAGAACGCCTTCACGTGATCGGTTTCCTTATAACGCGCTTTGCGTTTTTCGTCGTTGTTCTCGCTGTCGGCCTGCGCCAGCCCCACCAACGGCGTCGCCAGCGTCGCGCCGGCACCGGCCGCGCCGATGCCGACCTTGCGAAGGAAATCGCGGCGACCGACCTTTGTTTTCTTTTCGTCCCTCATCGTATCTCTCCAGGATCAACCACCGTTGGTCAGTTGGCGAAAGTAAATGCTTCGGTTTCGATTTTCAAAAACAGGCGGCCAAGCGATCCGACCGATCGGTAGAATTTGGCGCTTGCGGCGGTTTCCATATCGGCAAACAGACGGCCCATCCATGGCGCCACATGCTTCTCGAAGAATCGGCGCTGCATTTCTGCCGATGCCGGGAAGCGCCTGCCGGCGAGGCCCGCCATGATCTCGCACAGCGTCGCCGCATGATCCTCCGGTTCGAAATTCTTCTCGACCCGCTCGATGCCGAGCGCGGCGAGATCGTCTCGCAGGCGCGACAGCGGACGCTCATTGAGAAAACCGGTCAGGTAGTAGGACCCGTAAGGCAACAACTCGCCACGCCCGAGGCCGACGAACAGGTCGAAATATTCGCGTTCGATTTCGGCTGCGGTTTCCGATGCCGCTTCGGCCAGCGCGGCATGGGCGCGGCCAAGCGGCGTGGCGTCGCCGCGCAATCGCGCGATCTCACCAAGCAGTTCGTTCGAGGGCGCGCTCCAAAGCAATGCCGCAAGCAACGCGTATTCCTGGGCGCGCGCCGCATCGACGGGATCGACGGCATCATCTTTCACGGCAGGCTCGCTAGAGAGATCGGACCGAAGTTGTTTATGCGAAGCGCCCGTCGCGGCTTCGATGGCAATCACCCGCTGTGCAGGAACGCGGTTCCAGTTCGAAGCCGAAGGTTGAGCGACGCCGATTTTATGGGCAAGCTGAGCCACACCGCCTGCCGTGTCGATCGCGTAATTGGGTCCCGGATCGCGCAACGTGGACCTCCCATCCCGACCGCCAAGTGTTTGATTATTCTTGGTTCAGCAAAGATTAGGCGGGGGTTCGGGAGCGGTCAATTGATGGGCATAGTCTGAGGCTATAGCCTTTCGTCGAATGGCTAGCGAGGCAGCGCTCCGCCGTGTGTGCGGCGCCCCACAAGAGTCTGGTCAGGGTCCGCTTCTTGAGGACCTTCCGGTTGCGATGCAGCAAGAACTTGAGGCGATCCCTCGACTGTGGCCGCGTCTGTCGAACGGACATCGGCTATCGCTTCTACGGATTTCGGCGCGGGATGGCCCTCTGAATCAGCCCGTTCACGCTCATCCTTGGACTCCGTGGGCGGATTCGCGAGACTTTCGGCAGCCTGCGACACACCTCCGATGACCCTGTCAATGAGCTCACTAAGCTGCGCTTCTGAACAGTCAAGCGGTCCGAAGCCGGGCATCGCATTCGGGTCATTGAAGTCCCAGGCGTTCTCCGCCAACCCTACAAAGTCCCGGATGGCAGGGTCGGCACTCCAGGCGCGACGAAGCGCCGCACGGCTCAGCTCCTGTGGAATGCCTTTGCGAAGGAACGCTGTGATGTCGGTGACAGCGTCAATCGATTCGATTGGCGGCAAGCTCGACAGATCTACACCCCGGTTCGAAGGGTCTTCAACAGCGCGGGGAGGTGACGTCGGGTCGTGCGCCTCCATTGGCTCAGTCCGTTCGGGAGTGCCGGAACTCGCCTCTCGCTTACGACGAGACCAACGCGCAAGGAATTCCTCTTCGCTCATTCGCGCCCGCCTTCATGTTGTCGCCGCGCCAGCGCCTCCGGATCAGCGCGGCGCCGCTCGCGTTTGACGAATTCCCTTTCGACATGATGCTCAGCGATGAAATTTTCAATCACGTCGCGAAGCATTTCGGGCATCGCTACCGCTTCGACCAGGTTAGCGCCTGCCTCCGTGTGAGCCTCCCCTTCTGCGGGATCAGCGGTGACGGCCGAAATGTCATAGGGCCAAGTGCCTTCCGAGGGGCTGAGCACGATCCAGATGCTGGGGGTGCCGGAGGCAATATTGTCGCGATAGAGCTGGGTCTCGGAGCGGTAGAGATCGACCGTAGCGCTGCCGGCGTAGTAGAGTGTCGCCTCATCCTGCTCGCGTAGAACCGTCCACGGCTTCATCTCAGGCTCGTCCGGCAGGATGCCGATGGCGCACCACGTTGTCGGCGCCCATCGCTAGAATGAGATAGACTGGCCTGGTGCCGACGCGTTCGTGCACCAGGCGCGGGTCCTCGATGGTCAAGCGCATCAGGGCGACGATGCGCTCGCCCGCATTGGCGTCCAGCTCGGCGCCATGCCACAAGGCATTGCCGATCCGGGTGCCCTCGGTGTCGAGGCCGACGAACCAGCGCCAGTCGCGATCTTCGATCGATGCAACGGTTTCGACGCTGACGGCAACACCCATGAGGTGAGCGACCCAGCGCTCGACCACCCGGCAGAGCCCCGCGCGGGCCCTGGGATTGCCGCCTATGTTCATGACCATCGCATGCGCGTCGGAGCGCGACCAGTACGTCCAGGCGTTTTCGTCATCCATCACATCCATCTCGCCGAAAGCCTTTGGCTGGAGCATAGCGGTGAGCGGCGAGGAATGAATGTCGTGCTGTCCGTGTTGCTGCGCCTCAACAGTTTCGGCATCGGCCAACAGCAACGTACCTTCGTGAATGGCGGCCTGCTGGCTGCGATAGAACAACTCGGCGGCCCGCAACGTGTAAGGATCGTCGCAACCCTCAAGCGCATTGCGCAAGATCAGGTGGCAAAGCTGAGCCAGAAAGATCGGCGGCAGATCGCCGGCGCCATTGCGGGCGAGGTTCACGTACACGGCTTCGAGCGATGCAGCCGTTATCAGCCGGTCGCGAAACGCGATCATGAAGGTCCAATTCTCGCGCGCATCGGCGTCGGCGAGAGCGAAAATGTCCGCCTTTGAGACCGGACGCAAAGGATCCGCCAGCAAGCTTGCATGAAGATTGCGCTCGGCCTCGCACGCATCGGCGGGCGGCATCAATTCAGGCCGTGCCAGATAGGCCATGATCAGTTCGGGCGTCGCCACCAGCCCGCCATGATCGGCACGGCGCGTGAGGTGATGGCCTGAGGCAACCCAGAATTCCCTCATCGGCGATCCGTCGTCGTGATGCGGTCGATCTTCGAGAGGGCGAGAAGATCGACTTGCTCGACCGGCTCGATCTCGTCTTCGACCTCATGGTAGGTAAACGCGCTGACGTGCGCGTGCAACTGGTCCTCACCAGGAGCGGCTTCGCGCCGCTTGAGGGTGCGAAAACGCTCGCGCATTTCACCGTCCTCAATGCTCCGCTGCACGGCGAGCAGCGTCTGCAGCGGGTGCTGGCACAACGAGGCGGCAAACGCGACCTCTTCTTCGGCGCCAGCACGCGCGGCTTCAAAATCCGGTGCGCCGAACTTCTCCAGCAGCACGCTTGCGAGGCGTTCGACCATGACCTGTCTGTCCGCCTCCGTGGCCTCGGTGACAATAGCAAGCGTGGACCAGCCGAAGCTGTCGATACCTAAAAAGCCGGAACGCAGCGCAACGCGCTGCTTTTGACTGAGCGTTTCCGGATCCCTGTTCCAGAATACAAATGCGCCGGAGACCGCCCATTCTCCAGGGTTCGCGGCCGACTCGAATACAAACGTATCGGAGGGGTCGAGCCTGATGGTGCGCGGCAATTTCAACATTTCCGCCTCATCCGAGTTTCGGACCACGCGCTTGCGGATCATACCAACTCACGTGGGCAAGCGCATCCAGTAGACTCGTCCGCTCGGGCGGGCCGCTGCCGCCGGGCGGCTTGACCAGGAGCTCGCCGTTGAGGTCGATAGCTCGTCGCTCCCCGGCCTTGCGTTTGGGGAGGCGCTCCAGGTAATCCCGCGCGATCGCTTCGAACCCATGCTCGTTCCAGCGGTCGAACCCGGTCATGAGATGACGGGCGAAGCTGCCAATGATCGCCTCGGTGTCGATCATCTCGAAGCCTTCGCTCAAGAGCGAAACGCCGGATGCGGCCTGCACCTCTTCGATATGCGCCATATCAGCGGCGCGCAGAATGACCGCGAATACCAGCCACTCTGGTATGTCCGCCTCGCCGCAATTCGCCGGCCAACCGAGCCGCGCACCGCCGAGCAATCCGCCGTCGAACCTGATCGCGTCGGGCCAGCCGAAACTGACCTCCCGCTCTGGCGGGCAATGGGCGGCAATGGCATCAGCTACCGCATTCATGCCGGCAAAGAACGCCCGGCGCGCCGAGACCAGCGCCTCGTCAGGTTCCAGTATGACCGAGAATTCCACCAGATCGTAGCGCCGCACCCAAACCAGCGTCCCGGCGCCCGCTTGCGCCGCAATATCGCAGCCGTGCGCGAAGGCGTCGCCGAGTTCACGCAAGGCGACCAAAGTATAACCGGGAGGCAGGTCGAGCGCCGGTTCCAACTCCGCGAGACGCGACATCGAAGAAGCATCCTTATGCTACGCAACTGCGCGTTATATGCTATCCCGCACAACTGCGCCACGCGAGCAGCTTGCAAATGCTTGCTGTAGCCGATACCGCGAAACCGTAGAATGAAGCAACCGCACGGCGGAAACGCCGGTTCAGGATTTTCCACAATGAGTGCGGCATCGTCTCATCTGCTGATCTGTACCTGCGAGAAGACCATGCCGCTCGATGAGCAGGCGATCGGTCGCGGCTGTCCGGCCAGGATCACGCAGGCGAACCAGCTCTGCGGGCTCGATCTTGAGCGATACAAGGAAGCCCTTGCCGACGGCGGAGCCATAACGGTCGCCTGCACGCAGGAAGCGCCGCTATTTCGGGAGGTCGCAGAGAATTCCCCGCAGGCTCAACTGACGTTTGTCAACATTCGCGAGACTGCCGGCTGGTCGAACGACGCAGCCGCGGCCGGTCCCAAGTCCGCAGCTTTGATTGCCGCGGCGGGCGAAGACATGCCGCCGATTTCTGTCGTGACGCTCGAAAGCCAAGGCGTCGTGCTGATCTATGGCTGTGACGAAGTTGCAATCGAGGCGGGGCAGCGTCTGGCCGACCGGCTCGACATTACCGTGCTCTTGACCAAGCCCCGGGACGTCACGCCGCGCAGGATCAATGAATTCCCCGTGCTCAAGGGCACGATCCGCAACGCCCGCGGTCATCTCGGCCGCTTCGAGTTGGCGATCGACGACTACGCGCTGCCATTGCCCTCGTCGCGCGCCAAGCTCGTGTTCGGCCCCTCGCGAGATGGCGCAACCTCGACCTGCGACCTGATCCTCGATCTTAGCGGCGCCGCTCCGATGTTCCCCGCTCATGAATTGCGTCCGGGATACCTGCGCGCTGATCCGCGCGACCGCGCCGCCATGGAGCGCGCGATTGCCGACGCGGGCGGCCTGGTCGGAACATTCGACAAGCCGCGGTTCATTGATTTCAACGAAACGCTCTGCGCTCATTCACGCTCTGCCATCACCGGATGCACGCGCTGTCTCGATTTGTGTCCGACCGGCGCCATCACCCCGAACGGCAATTCGGTGTTGATCGACGCTAACGTGTGCGCCGGCTGCGGCTCGTGTGCCTCGGTATGCCCGACGGGTGCTGCATCGTACGCGCTACCGAGCGTGGATGCGCTGATGCGGCGGTTGCGCACGCTCGTGCAGACCTATCGCAAGGCCGGCGGCAGCAACGCCACGGTGTTGTTTCATGACGGCGAGCACGGCGAAGCGATCATCGACGCCCTGGCGCGATTCGGATCAGGTTTGCCGGCCAACGTGCTTCCGCTGCGCGTCAATGAGGTGACGCAGCTCGGACCGGAGATCCTTGCGGCTGTCTTTGCATATGGCGGCAGCGGCGTCGCAATCGTCACCCGCGCCAGACCAAGGCACGACATCCTCGGACTACGCCAAGCGGTTGAGATGACCGGAAGCATAATCTCAGCGCTCGGATTCGGCGCAGACGTGGTTCGGATACTCGAAACCGACGATCCGGACCAATTGCGTGCGATGCTCGATGCAGCGC
>VAZS01000286.1 GCA_005884855.1 Alphaproteobacteria bacterium
CGCAGAATGGAGATGGTATCCTCAACGCTTGGTTCGGAGACGAAGATCGGCTGGAACCGCCTCGCCAGCGCGGCATCTTTTTCGACGTGCTTGCGGTACTCATCTAGCGTGGTGGCTCCGATGCAGTGCAATTCACCTCGCGCCAGCGCGGGCTTGAGCAGATTGGACGCATCCATCGCGCCATCCGCTTTGCCGGCCCCGATCAGGGTGTGCATCTCGTCGATGAACAGGATGATGCTGCCTTCGGCCGAGGTCACCTCCTGCAGCACGGCCTTCAGCCGCTCCTCGAATTCGCCGCGATATTTCGCGCCAGCAATCAGCGCGCCCATATCGAGCACAAGCAGCTTCTTGTCCTTTAGAGTTTCCGGCACGTCTCCATTAAGGATCCGCAGTGCCAGACCTTCGACGATCGCGGTCTTGCCGACGCCGGGCTCGCCGATCAACACCGGATTGTTCTTGGTGCGGCGAGAGAGCACCTGGATGGTGCGGCGGATTTCCTCGTCACGCCCGATCACAGGGTCAAGCTTGCCGTCACGCGCCGCCTGGGTCAGGTCGCGCGCATATTTCTTCAGCGCGTCATAGGCGTTCTCGGCCGTGGCGCTGTCGGCGGTACGGCCCTTGCGCAGGGATTCGATCGCAGCGTTCAGATTCTGCGGGGTGACGCCGCCTTTTCGCAAGATGCTGCCGGCACCGCTGTCTTTCTCCAGCGTCAACCCGAGCAACAGCCGCTCGACGGTGACAAAACTGTCACCGGCTTTGTCGGCGGCTTTTTCGGCCGCATCGAACGCCCGCGCCAGTTCGGGCGCGAGATAAACCTGCCCGGCGCCGCTTCCGGAAACTTTCGGCAACTTGTTGAGAGCGTCCTCGGTGGCTTTCAGCATCGCGCGGGAATTGCCGCCGGCACGGTCGATCAAACCGCCGGCGAGGCCTTCGCTGTCATCCAGCAGCACCTTCAGGATATGCAGCGGCGAAAACTGTTGGTGTCCCTCGCGCATCGCTAGCGATTGCGCCGACTGGATAAACCCGCGCGCACGCTCGGTGTATTTTTCAATATTCATAAGGTCTGATCCCTCAGCCTGCCGCTCCGCCCCGAAAGCACAGACACGGCATCTTCATTGGGGTTTCCGTGGACCGCATTGACACTCGTCAACGGGCCACGGTCGCGTCGCCGGGTCCAGCCGGCTTGTAGCAAATGTGGGATGGGGTTTCCCGAAACGGAAGAGGCAGGTTGTAAATTCCCGCGCTGGCGCGTTCTCGGGAAATCTCCTAAGAGGCGGCATGTCTCGCATTCGCTCTGCCCGTATCGCCGACCTTTATCGTTATCCGGTCAAAGGGCTCTCCCCGGAACCGCTGCCGTCGGTTTCAGTACAGCCCGGCCAAACTTTTCCAGTCGATCGTCGCTACGCCATTGAAAACGGCCCCAGCGGTTTCGATCCGGCCGCGCCGGCCTGGCTAGCCAAGTCCCATTATCTGATGCTGATGCGCAACGAGCGGCTTGCGGAATTGCGGACGCACTACGAGGACCACAGCCACATATTGACGATTCATTGGCGCGGCGAGCTAGCGGCTCGCGGCGACCTGCGGACGGCCGAGGGCCGCGCCGCCATTGAAGCGTTTTTCGCCACGAATTTTTCCGGTGAACTCAAAGGGCCGCCGAAACTGCTTTCGGGGGGCGGGCATAGCTTTTCGGATGTGGCCAAGAAGGTCGTGTCTATCATCAATCTCGGCAGCCTCGCGGCCATCGAAAATATGGTCGGCTTACCGGTACATCCATTGCGATTTCGCGCCAATGTCTATGTCGGCGACTGGCCCGCATGGCACGAGTTCGAGCTGCTCGGGCAAACGCTTGGCATCGGCGATGCCCGGCTGAAGGTGGTAAAGCGGATCACGCGTTGCGCCGCCATCAATGTAGACCCCGAACGCGCCGCACGGGACCTCGACATTACATCCGAACTAACGCGCCGTCTCGGCCACGCAGACTGCGGGGTCTATGCCGAGGTGATCGCCGGCGGCACTATCAGTATTGGCGATGCGATCGCAACCGAACAGCCGCCGCTGCTGATGTAATGCACGCCGCGTCTACTCTCGTCATCGAGGGGCAAACGAGTAAGCACCCGTCTGCCCCTGATCTCTCGCGCAGGGCTCAGCTCGTCGGCATCACGTAAGCGTAGATCCGACCGCGCGAAACCGGCGCTTCCCTGACCCGGTTGCCGTTGTTGCCTGAAACCACAATCGGATTGCCCTGGCCGTCGATGCCGCTAACAACCCCTACATGCCCGCCGCCCCGCCGCCCCATGACTGCGATAGCGCCGACTTGAGGACCGGAGATGCGGTGCCCGTAGCTCGCGAACGAACGCGCCATGTCAGAGCCAGTGCCCCGGTAACCGGTGTGCTGCAGAACCATGTTCATGAACCGGGCGCACCAAAGGCTGCCACGGCCGGTCGGGTTGCCGCCAAGATAACGGCGGGCCTCAGCGACGACGTTCGATGAACCGAAACCGGCTGACATGGCCGCCGTGCCTTCGCCGGAGGTACCCGACGCAAGACTGGCTTTGGCACCGGCAAGTCCGCGCGCCCGCATTTGCGCCACTCCGGCATCCCACCGCGAGCCGCGCACGACGTGCCGATGATGGCGATGTTGACGATGGGCGTAGTGGCGAGCGCTGTGATGGGCTCCCTGACGCACTTGAGCGTGTCGCCCTATGCCGTGGTGAGGCCTTGCTGAAGCCGGGGAGACCGATGCGACGATTGCCGCCGAACACAATGCCATGGCCAGGATACGGCTAGAGAACGCACCAGGCGACCGGCAGAACGCAACCAAATTAACCATACTCATCCCTCTTTACACACCCCCGTTCCCCACGACCGACAGCGCTTTATCCGCGCCAACAGCCGACATCCGAGGTTCCGTATGCGATTTGGGGTGTGGCGAGAGCAAGACGAAATGCGGCGGCGCGGTAACGGTTTCGAGGTAATTTTGCGATCCTTTAACTAAATTTTCGCCTCATTGCCGTCACAAGCGTTAACTGCGATCTTCGCCCCGGCCGCAAGAGGACCGCAGGATGCCCTACGCACCAAGCAGCGACGATGTGCGCCTCTATTTCGAGGAGGCCGGCCAAGGGACGCCTATTATCTTCCTGCATGAGTTCGCGGCCGATCATACCAATTGGGAACCGCAGATGCGGTACTTCTCCCGCGGGCACCGCTGCATCGCCTATTCCGCGCGCGGCTACACACCGTCGGACGTGCCCGCCTCGGCGGAGGTTTACACCTACAAACATTTCTACACCGACGCGCTCGCGGTGCTGGACCACCTCAACATCGCAAAGGCGCATTTCGTCGGGCTGTCGATGGGTTCCTATTCCTCGCTGCAGATCGGTCTGAACGCGCCGGAGCGCGCGCTATCGATGACGCTGGCGGCTGTCGGCTCAGGTTCCAGCCTTGAAAACCTCGCTGCGTTCCGCGAGCAGTGCCGTGCCAACGCCGAACAATATGACGCGATTGGTTCTGCCGAGGTGGCGAAAGCCACCGGGGAGGCGCCGAGCCGGATTCCGTTCCTGTTAAAGGATCCACGAGGGCACGCTGACTTCTATAACTCTCTGGCCCGGCACGACGCGAAAGGATCGGCCAATACGATGCGCAGCTTTCAGGGCGGCCGGCCGTCGATCTACACCCTGACCGAGAGCATCAGGAAAGTCCCGACCCCGGCCCTGATCATCTGCGGCGACGAGGACGACAACTGCATCGAGCCGAGCCTGTTTTTGAAGAAGCACCTGCCCGCCTCCGGGCTTGCGTTCTTTCCAAAGTCCGGTCACGTGCTCAACCTTGAGGAGCCCGCGTTGTTCAATGCGATGGTCGAGCGTTTCCTGGCGTTGGCCGAAGCCGGACGTTGGCTCGCGCGCGATCCGAGATCGATGCTGCCTCAGACGTAATTGCTACTCGGAATTGGACGC
>VAZS01000287.1 GCA_005884855.1 Alphaproteobacteria bacterium
ACTCCGCGCTGACGACCGCTTCGGCCGAAGTGAAATGGCTGAACGGCTGGTCGGCGGCCGCCACCTTCGAGGGCGAGTTCTCCGACGTCACCCGCAGCTACGCCGGCAAGGGCGTGGTGCGTTACTCGTGGTGAGGGCTAGCGCCTTCTAGCTGCTGCTGATGCCCGGCCAACAACGCGAAGCGCGTCTTCGCGTAAGATGCGCCGGGCATCCACGCCCTTGTTTGATCGACGCGCGCGCGGGGGCAGCAACATTCGCGCGCGCCGGATTCGCTCGCGGCGACCGCGATATCGGTGACGGCGGCATCGCCCGGGGCGGCGCCGGTGGAATGACCTGAACCACGGAACCAGCCCCAACGGGTCGCCCAGTCTTCACTGTAGCGAGAGTGTCACACCCGGCTACGAGCTTTCCTCGCCTCCTGCGTTCGCAGGATGGACGATGGTTGTGGCGACCGGTATCCGCAATGTACGCGGGAATCGGCGCGGCGAATCGGACGAGCGGGGGTTTAGAGATGCAGTCAGTTGGGATACGCGTCCGCGAGGGCAGCATCTGGAGCTCGGCGGGCGCTACCGCCCGACATACTCCGTCAAGATTAAGGTGCCGCATTACGTTTTTATATGCGGCCCTGCCGGCACTTGTTGTTACCTTGATGCCGCAGGATGTGTACGCGCAATTCTGGCCTGTGAGCGGGCAGATTACGCGCGTCCCGGCTTTGGATGTAATCAGTCATGGATACGGGCCTCGCTTCATCACAAGCGAAGGATACGACGTTCATGCTGGCACCGATTTCAACCTCCCGATCGGAACCGCGGTTTATGCGGCAATTACCGGCAAAGTCGTCTCAGTGAATCCCTGGGGCTGGAGCCATCAGAACGCCGGTGGCACTGGCGCCCCGTACGCCTCCATCGGCCAGGATACCAAAGGCAACCAGATCATCATCAGCGATGAAAATCCGGTTCTGAGCCAGCGCAAATGGTACGTCTACAATCATCTAGACCAGATCACGGTGAGCGAAGGCGATATCGTGACCGGCGGGGTGCAAGTCGGCACTTCAGGCAATACGGGCACCAGCGGCTCCTCATCTTGCGGCACCACATACACGGCATTTGGCGGCGCCACGTTCGGCAATATATGCGGTACGGCGCACCTTCATTTTGCCGTCCTCGTCGGACGCAGTCCGAGCACCAATCTCTGGGTGAATGAAATATTCTCCGAGAACATGCTGGCGGAATTTGCGCATTCCGCGCCAACGGGGTTTAAGGCCAGTTTCGGTGTCAAAACCCACAAGAACTACTCAAACAATGAAGTCTATGCCGCGGGCCTAAACGTTACCGCTCATGGCGTCGAAATCACCATTCCTCTTCAGAGCATGGTTGTCGACAAAGTAAAGCTTTCCGGTCTTGACAGCTCGGGTATTACGCAAACGGCGACCCTTAGTTTCACCAATGACATCAATCACGCTTATTCGCCAGCAACCCGAAATATACAGTTGCACAAAGGTTTGTATATTGGTGCTGAGGACAATGGCGGCCATGAAACCTTCACGCTGTTTTTCGCTCCGACGGCCTATACAAGAGCGACCGAGCCGCAGGGAAATGGATCCACTATCCTAAATGCCACCTATGGCAGCTTCACAACCAATCGCATCTTCCTTTCCGACTTCAACAGCGTTCTTCTTTACGATGGACTGGGGGCGACCAACCTTCTTCCGTCCAACACCCAGTATGCAGTCGCGGCTAACAGCACCTTGGGACTGAACGGGTTTAACCAGTCCATACGCTCCATAACTGGTGCCGGACTCGTCGATCTTGATTCGGCGGCACTGACTCTCGGTTCCAGTACTAATTTTACATTTGACGGTAAAATTGTCGGCACCGGCTCTATCGTCAAAAACGGCACCGGCACGCTGACGCTTTCGGGCGTCAACACCTATAGCGGTACCACCACAGTCGGCGCGGGCGCCCTGCTAGTCGCCGCCGGCGGCTCGATTGCGTCCTCCCCGGCCGTCGTGCAGGCGGGCGCCACGCTGATTGTCAACGGGACCGCCTCCAACATCCAAGCTGGGGGGACTCTCAGCGGCACCGGTACCGTGGGGTTCACCCAGGTTTTCGGTACGTTCGCGCCCGGCTCCGGCATCGCGGGCAGCACCATGACTCTCGCCAACGGTATCAACTTTCAGCCCGGTGCTACTTACGGGGTTCAGATCAGCCCGACCGCCGCCTCGAGCGCCATCGTCACGGGCGCGGCGACGCTGGCCGGCACCGTCAACGCGCAGTTCGCGCCGGGAAGCTATGTGGCCCGCAACTATACCATTCTCACATCGACGCTGGGCCTCGGTGGCACCACCTTCAACGCGCTCACGACGAACGGCCTGCCTGCCGGCTTCATCGCCACCTTGGGCTACACCGGCAATAACGTGCTGCTCAATCTCAACGCGATGCTCGGGACAGCCACGGCAGTAGGCACCACGCTGAAGGGCAACCAGCAACACGTCGCCACGTCGATCAACAACTTCTTTAACAATGGCGGTGCATTGCCGCCGGCTTTTGTCAGCGTCTTCGGTCTCACCGGAGCCAACCTGGACAACGCGCTGACGCAACCATCGGGCGAGACTGCGACCGGCAGTCAGCAAACCACCTTCGGCGCGATGACGCAGTTCATGGAGGTGATGACCGATCCGTTCCTGGCCGGACGCGGCAATGCGACGGCTGGCGCGAGTGCGGCCTTGTTCGCGGACGAAAGCGAGAGCGGCAATAGCGTGCGTAACGCCTACGCCACGTTCAACAAGGCGCCGCTGGCCTCGAATTATGAACCGCGCTGGAGCGTGTGGGCGGCGGGCTTCGGTGGCTCGCAAACCACGGACGGCAGCACGGCGGCCGGCTCCAACAGCACAACCAGCCGCGTGTTCGGCACCGCTGTTGGCGCGGACTACCGTTTCTCGCCATTCACCATCGCTGGTTTTGCGCTCGCCGGCGGTGGCACCAATTTCAGTGTCGCCAATGGCGGCAGCGGCCGCTCCGACCTGTTCCAGGCCGGCGCCTTCTTCAAGCACAATGTTGGCGCGGCGTATCTGAGCGGCGCGTTGGCCTATGGCTGGCAGGATGTCACCACCGACCGCACGGCAACGGTCGCCGGCATCGACCGGCTGCGGGCGGCGTTCAACGCCAATGCCTGGTCCGGCCGCCTCGAAAGCGGCTATCGCTTCGTGACGCCGTTGTTCGACGGGATCGGGCTTACGCCCTATGCCGCCGGACAGTTCGCGACCTTCGATCTGCCGGCCTACGCCGAGAAGGTGCTGTCAGGCGCCAGCACCTTCGCGCTGGCTTATGGCTCAAAGAGCGTGACCGATAGCCGCTCCGAGCTCGGCCTGCGCACCGACAAGTCGTTTGCGATGCCAAACGGGGTCTTCACGCTTCGCGGCCGCGCCGCCTGGGCGCATGACTTCAATCCCGATCACGCCGTGGCCGCCACCTTCCAGGCGCTGCCGGGCGCTTCCTTCGTCGTCAACGGCGCGGCGCAGGCGCGCAACTCCGCGCTGACGACCGCTTCGGCCGAAGTGAAATGGCTGAACGGCTGGTCGGCGGCCGCCACCTTCGAGGGCGAGTTCTCCGACATCACCCGCAGCTACGCCGGCAAGGGCGTGGTGCGCTATGCGTGGTGAGCGGGATTCTGGAAAGCAAGATGGTTGCCGCGGCGCAACAATTGTGACCCAGCGGCAACACTCACCGAAGTTTTAACTGTCGCCGCAGCAAGCTCTTGTGCGCGCCGCTTTTTAGCCACACCCCTCCGTGAAATCATTCCTTCGTAGGCTGAACGGCCACGGCGCTCACGAAGGCAAAGGAAAATTACTGTTTTCCGGGTCCAACAAGAGATGGCCGGGGAAACAGGTTCACGATGGACGCCAAGACCAGCATCAAGGGTAGACTGCCGAGCCGTCATGTGACGGAGGGCCCGGAACGAGCACCGCATCGCTCGTACCTCTATGCCATGGGGCTGACCACCCAGCAGATCCACCAGCCGTTCGTCGGCGTGGCGTCATGCTGGAATGAGGCCGCGCCCTGCAACATATCGCTGATGCGACAGGCGCAGGCCGTTAAAAAGGGCGTCGCCTCTGCCGGCGGCACCCCACGCGAATTCTGCACCATCACCGTGACCGACGGCATCGCGATGGGCCATGACGGCATGCTCTCATCGCTGCCTTCACGCGAGTGCATCGCCGACTCCGTCGAACTGACGATGCGCGGCCATGCCTATGACGCGTTGGTCGGTCTGGCTGGCTGCGACAAATCGCTGCCCGGAATGATGATGGCGATGGTGCGGCTGAACGTCCCCTCGGTTTTCATCTATGGCGGGTCGATCCTTCCGGGTAATTTTCGTGGCCAACAGGTCACAGTACAGGAGCACAATTCACCGCCAATACCATGGCGACGGTGTCCGAGGCGATCGGGCTCGCGCTGCCATACTCGGCCGGCGCGCCGGCGCCATACGAAATTCGCGATGCGTTCTGCACCACCGCGGGCGAGAAGGTGATGGAGCTGATCGCGTCGAATATACGTCCCCGCGACATCGTCACGCGCCGTGCGCTGGAGAACGCCGCGGCTGTCGTGGCCGCATCCGGCGGATCGACCAATGCTGCACTGCACTTGCCGGCGATTGCCCACGAATGCGGCATCAAATTCGACCTGTTCGACGTCGCGGAGATCTTCAAAAAAACACCCTATGTCGCGGATTTGAAGCCCGGCGGTCGTTATGTCGCCAAAGACATGTTCGAGGTTGGCGGCATTCCGCTTCTGATGAAGACGCTGCTCGACAACGGCCACTTGCACGGCGACTGCCTGACAGTCACCGGCCGCACGATTGCCGAAAATCTCAAGAGCGTGAAATGGAATCCGAACCAGGATGTGGTGCGGCCCGCTGACAAGCCGATCACCGTCACCGGAGGCGTGGTCGGCTTGAAGGGCAATCTGGCGCCCGATGGCGCGATCGTGAAGGTCGCGGGCATGTCGAACCTGAAATTTACCGGCCCGGCCCGGTGCTTCGATAGGGAAGACGACGCCTTCGAGGCGGTCCAGAAGAAAACCTACAAAGAAGGCGAGGTCATCGTCATTCGCTATGAGGGACCGCGCGGCGGTCCCGGCATGCGGGAAATGCTCTCGACCACGGCGGCGCTGACCGGGCAGGGCATGGGCGGCAAGATCGCGCTGATCACCGACGGCCGGTTCTCGGGCGCTACTCGAGGATTCTGTATCGGCCATGTCGGGCCGGAAGCGGCCGTGGGCGGGCCGATCGCGCTCCTGCAGGACGGCGATACCATCGAAATCGACGCAGTTGCCGGAACTCTTAACGTAAAGTTGACCGACGCAGAGCTCGCCCAACGTAAAACTAAATGGAGGGCGCGTGAGACTAACCATACATCAGGCGCGTTGTGGAAGTATGCCCAGCAGGTTGGGCCGGCGGTGAATGGGGCCGTAACCCATCCAGGCGGCGCGCACGAGAAACAGTGTTATGCGGATATGTGAGCGTATCGT
>VAZS01000288.1 GCA_005884855.1 Alphaproteobacteria bacterium
TAAACGTCTGGACATGGGAGCCTCCGATGAACGGATCGCACGATGACTCGAGAACCAACTTTGCCCCATAATAGGGCGTCTATGCTGCAAGTGCGCAAAGAAGTCGTGGTTTCCCAAGCCAGATTGAACCAAGTCTCGGCCGACGACCACGGTTATCTGCAACAAATCACGCGGAATCAGAGGGCGATTTCGGCCGAATTGGGACGTGGAACTATTTACCTCCGGCCTTGTTGTAGCGCCGGACTTGCGGCAGAGGGGCCCAGAATCGAACATGTCCGAAACTTACATCATCGAGGTCGGCTCGCAGGCCGCCGGAATTGTGGTCCGGACTCCGAAAGGCTATCGTTTCTTCGCAGCCCACCATCGTTTCATGCCGCTGGAAGGTCGACTATTCCGCACCCCCGGGGAAGCCGAGCGCGCGGCGGTCCGCCTGGCCGGCGGTGACAAGCTGGTCGCATAACGCACTTCCATGAAATTCTGAATTGACCAGTATGGTTCGCTTTCCAGCGCACGTCTGGAGGCCGGACCTGCGGCGTTGACCGGATCGCCGAACCGCCGCACCATGGCCGCGTTTTCCTGAGGTGTCGCCGTGACCGGACTGACCCACCGCCAGACTGAAATCCTGAACATCGCGCGCAGCTTTGGCCGCGTGATGGTGGAAGACCTTGCCAAGCGTTTCGAGGTTTCGGCGCAGACCATTCGCAAGGACCTCAACGATCTATGCGATCACAGGTCGCTGACCCGGATCCACGGCGGCGCTATCATTGCCTCGGGAGTTGAGAATCTGGCTTACGAAGCGCGCCGCTTTGTCGCGGCCGAAGAGAAGAAAGCGATTGGCGCGGCTGCTGCCGCGCTGATTCCGAACGGTTGCTCGCTGTTCATCAATATCGGCACCACCACGGAAGAGGTCGCCAGCGCGCTGACTTCCCATGAGGACCTTTTGGTCATCACCAATAACCTCAATGTCGCGATGCTGCTCTACCGGCATCCGCGCATCGAAGTGATCGTGGCCGGTGGGGCGGTGCGCCGCGCCGACGGCGCGGTAATCGGCTCGACTGCTATCAGCCTGATCGGTCAGTTTAAAGTTGATTATGCGATCATCGGCGCATCAGCGATAGATGAAGAGGGAGCGCTGCTGGACTTCGATTATCGCGAAGTGCAGGCTGCGCAAGCTATCATCGCCAACGCGCGGAGCGTGATGCTGGTAGCCGATAGCACGAAGCTACGGCGCAGCGCGCCAGTCCGCATCGCCCACATCAGTCAGATCCAGACGTTTGTGACTGACGCCGCACTGCCGGCCGGACTGGCCAACATCTGCCACAGCCGCGGCATCGAAGTGATCGAGGCGATGCCGAAGCTCGGCGATCTCGACGAGCAGGAGCTTGAGGCCGCTCCGCCCGCCGCGGTAAGGTTGCGCTAGCGCTTATTCGCAACCACAGGCTTCCCGCGAGACTGATTGGGTTTCATCCTAGGGTGAATTTATTTCACCTAGGTTGAGGAGAATCCGTTTGTCGCCGTGCTGAGGGTTTTGCAATGTCCACCAAAGGGAAGCGAAGCGCAATGCGTCAACTTACCCGGTGCGGCGGCAGCATCATCAAGTTGGTGGGAGTTGCCGGATCCAAAATTTCTGTACGTGCTGCGCTGAAGAATTCGATACCCCGGCGAATCTCGTCCGTTCCAGTTATCCGTTCGCCGATCACATACTCGTTATGCTCGCAAGGTCATGCGCTGTGAAACGGTTCGATGCGTCAAATTGATTCTGGCGCTTAGTGGATAGTTCCATAATTGACTGCAGCGATAGCCAGGTGTTTCCGATTTCGTACTGAGCAAACCTTGAAGACTCATGTGAGTCCAGCAAAGCCGTAAATGCCTTTTTGACTACGCCCCGCGTTTCAAAACCGGAGTCATACGTGCGCCACGTCCACCCGCCCCAGGCCGGCTTTTCGCCTCACACCATCTCACCTTCCGGGGAATTCCGGGCTGACGATGAGAGGCTGACACGGCTCATTGGACGCATCTACGATGCCGCGCTGCTGCCAGCACTCTGGCCCGAGACGCTTGCAGAGATCGCAGCTTTTGTCGGCGGCCAGGCCGCGGGCATGTTTTCAAAGGACAGCGTCAGTAAGGACAGCATTCCCTACCATCATTTTGGCGTCGATCCGAAGCAGGTGCAGATTTATTCACAGACGCATTCGCGGCTTGACCCCTTCTCGAACTTGCGTTTGTTCGATGTTGGACAGGTCGTCAGCATCCCTGAACTGGTTCCGTACGACGAATTTCGTCGCGGACGTTTCTTTCTGGAGTGGATGGAGCCCCAGGGTTGGGTGGATGCGGCAAACTGTGTGCTGGAAAAGTCGGTGTTGCGCTGTTCATTTCTGACGATCATCCGCAGCAAGGAACAGGGCCCAGTCGACGATGAGATGCGCGAACGCATGGCCCTGGTGGTACCTCATGTGCGTCGCGCGGTTCCGATTGGCAGGGAGATGGATGTTGAGCAGATCAGAACTGCAGCGCTAACGAATGTGCTGGATGGACTAAGTGCCGGGATGTTCTTGATCGCGGGCGACGGCACGGTGATGCATGCCAATTCGGCGGGTCAGGGCATGTTGGTTGCTGAGGATTGCGATATGAATGCGCAAGTGCAGCAAGCGCTGACCGCCGCGGTCCAGGCCGGGTTAGGCGTCGATAATCTTACCCTGCCGGTGACCGCGGGTAACGGCGATCGCTACCTCATCCACGTTTTGCCGTTGAGTTCGGGCGCGCGCCGCGACGCGCCAGTTGCGCACCCAACATGCGCAGCCGTGTTCGTGCAAAAAGCAGTACTGGATGGTCTGGCCCCGCAAGTTATGGCCAGAGCATTCGACTTGACCCCGACCGAGTTGCGGGTGCTGCTCGCAATCATCGAAGTGGGCGGCATCCCTCAAGCCGCGTCGATGCTTGGCGTTGCCGATTCCACGGTAAAGACTCATGTCGGTCGATTGTTTGAAAAGACCGGCACCTGCCGTCAGGCCGACCTGG
>VAZS01000289.1 GCA_005884855.1 Alphaproteobacteria bacterium
CTCTTCCAAGGACTATGACTTTTCACGCATCGCGATGGTTGAGCACTGGGGCGCGGGTGAGCGCGACGTTCATCTCTCGATTCGTCACAAAGATTGGCTTGAGCTGCCCCAATTCGGCGAAACCATGGTGACCTACGATCTCACGGGGGATGGCACCGAGCCCCCGGTGGCAATCAGGAGTAAATGAAATGGGCACATTGACAGGCAAGACCGCGGTCGTGACCGGATCGACCAGCGGCATCGGACTGGCGTATGCGCGGGCGTTCGCCAACGCCGGCGCCGATATCGTTCTCAACGGCATGGGAGCGCCCGCCGATATCGAGAAGGAACGCTCGCGCATTGAAAGCGATTTCAAGGTCAAGGCGGTTCATTCACCGGCCGACATGACCAAGCCTGCCGAGATCGCGGAGATGGTCGCGCTTGGCGAAAAAAACTTCGGCTCGGTCGACGTGCTCGTCAACAATGCCGGCATCCAGTTCGTGTCGCCGATCGAGGAGTTTCCGCCCGAGAAATGGGAGGCGATCATCGCGATCAATCTCTCTTCGGCGTTTTATGGCATCCGCGCTGCGGTACCCGGCATGAAGAAGCGTGGCTGGGGCCGCATCATCAACACAGCCTCCGCGCATTCGCTGGTGGCCTCCCCATTCAAGGCGGCCTATGTGTCCGCCAAGCACGGCATCGCAGGCCTCACCAAGACCGTGGCGCTCGAGCTTGCCAGCTTCAAGATCACCTGCAACTGTATCAGCCCCGGCTATGTCTGGACGCCGCTGGTCGAGAAACAGATCCCCGATACCATGAAGGCGCGCAATCTCACCAAAGAGCAGGTCATCGACGACGTGTTGCTGGCCGCGCAACCGACCAAGGAATTTGTCACATCCGAGCAAGTCGCGGCGCTGGCGTTATATTTGTGCGGCGACGATGCCGCGCAGATCACCGGCGCCAACCTTTCGATCGACGGCGGCTGGACCGCGGCGTAGCGGGCGCGCCATGCTGCACCGCATGAAGCCTTCCGGGTTTGCGCCGGGAGGTAAGCCCTCGAGTTCGAAGGCGAAGCGCTTGACCCCCGGCGGGCTGTCGTTCAGCAGTTCTGGAACCGGCAGGCTCCAGTCCGGCGTCGGCCCTTCGACAAACAAGCTGACTTCCTTGGCCTCGGGGCTGACCACGTCCACCAGGACAGTGGATTTGCCGTCGCGCTTGATGTCACGGATGGTCAGCGGATTGGGATCGCCGATATTGGCTGGCTTGGGCACGGTATCGAGTGCTGCGAACAAGGTGCTGTCTTCGGTGCTCGCCACGCTGGTGAAGGGAAGTTCCGCAAACGCCTGAACGGGAATGCAGATTTTTTCACATACCGCGTAATCGATATCGGCGCGGAGCGTCACCGGCTTATCGGCATGTTTTGCCACAATCCGCAACGGAAGCACGATTTGATCGCTATAGCCCAGTGAGTGACCGCCCGCGCCATCGTCGAATTTTTTCGGCGCCGGCCACAAAACGGTCACGGCTTCGATATTTTCCGATTTGGAGAAGTCGAAGCGCGGCGGCACGCCTGAATCCCCCGGATTCCGCCAGTAAGTTTTCCAGCCCGGGTCAAGCTGAAAGGCGATGCCGCCGAGCAACACCGCGCCGCTGCGCGAGCCAGCCAACAGGCGAACCGCGGAGTGCCCATCACGTTGCCACGGCGATGCATCCTCGGCGCGGGCCTCGATCGTAACGAATGACGAAAATACGGTAGCTGCGAAGCCGAGCGCGGCGCGCATGGGAACTATCACGGTCATGCAACGTCTTTACAGGCAAGCGCGGCTTCAAACCATTGAATTGCTTGTGATGTACCTGCAAGCGCGAGTGAAGCTTGATTGACAGAACCGGGACCCTAATATCAGGATGGGTCGTAACACGGAGTCCTTGCGGATGGACCCTGAAAGCAAACGATCGAGGATTGTTCGGGGCGAAGCGGCTGGAATTGGCGACAATTCGTCCGAAGCAGGCTATCTCGATGGCCAGTTGCTGATCGCCATGCCAGTGATGGGAGATCCGCGCTTCGAGCGGTCGGTGATCTATGTCTGCGCGCATTCCCCGGAAGGCGCGATGGGTATCGTGGTCAATCGCCCCGCGGGCAGCATCGACTTTCCCGAACTGCTGGTGCAACTCGACATCATCAAGAAGTCCGATCAGATCAAATTGCCGGAAAACGCCGAGAGCATGAAGGTGCTGAAAGGCGGGCCGGTCGAAACTGGCCGCGGGTTCGTGCTGCACTCGAGCGACTTCTTTATCCAGGATGCGACATTGCGAATCGGCGAGGGCATCTGTTTGACCGCTACTGTCGATATCCTCAAGGCGATCGCCCGAGGCGCGGGACCGAAGCATGCGATCCTTGCGCTCGGCTACGCCGGGTGGGCGCCTGGACAGTTGGAAACTGAAATCCAGGACAATGGCTGGCTGCATTGCGACGCCGATCCGGATCTGATCTTCGGCGGAGACGTCGAGGAAAAATACCAGCGGGCGCTGCGCAAGATAGGCATCGATCCAGGCATGCTGTCGAACGAAGCCGGCCACGCATAATCGATTTCCGCTCGGCCTGAAGCGTTTCGGCCTACTCCGCCGCCTGTTGCGCGACTGTCGGCTCGGTGCCAGCCACGGTGGCGCGGCGCATGTCTCGCGGCTGCGACTGGTCGTAGCGACGCACCCGGTGCATGGTCTGGCGGTTGTCCCACATCACGAGGTCATGCAGCGTCCATTTATGCACGTAGACGAATTCCGGCTGAGTGGCGTGCTCGGTCAGATCGCGCAGCAACAATCGCGCCTCCGGCACGGTCATGCCCAGGATCGCACCGGCATGCGAGGACAGATACAGCGACTTGCGGCCGTGCGCCGGATGGGTGCGCACCAGCCGCTGCAGCACCGGTTTGAACATCTGTTTTTCTTCCTCGGTATAGTCAACGAAACCGAGTGAGCCGCGCGAATACATTAGCGAATGTTCGCAGATCAGGTCTTCGATCTCCGCCTTGGTGTCATCATCGAGCGCGTCATAGGCCGCGCGCATGTCGGCGAATTCGGTGTTGCCGCCTTTCGGGTTGACGAGACGCGCGGACAGCAGCGAAAATTTCGCTGGAATGGGACGAAACGAACTATCGGAATGCCAAAGACAGTTGCCAAGATTGAACAGATGGGCGCGATGATCTCGCGGCAGCGGCTTGCCGTCCTTTCCCAGGTTGGAGACATCGTTCAGCCCGGAGGTGAGCCGGTAATCCTCTTGCTTGGTCACGTTGCCGCCACGGGGGTTCTCGCGATCGCCGAAATTCAGCGCAAAGGCCATTTGCTGCTCGTCGGTAATGTCCTGATTGCGGAACAGCAGCACCGCGTATTTGTCCATGCCGGCTTCGATATCCCTGGCTTCCTGCGGCGTCAGCGGCTTGCGAAGATCAACGCCCGAAACCTCGCCGAAAAAATGCGGGTGAAGCTGCCGGATCGTGATCGTCATGGCGTTTCCTCTTGATCGGGGATGAGGTTGTTCCGCTCCATTTGTCCAAAAAAGTACTCTCCACCAAAACGATGTCAACGAGCCTATGTTATTTCGACATGAGCCTCAGAGATAACCGGTATTCACTTTTCGCGGATGCTCCACCGGATGGTCGCGCTCAGGCGTTGCGGGCCATCAGCCCGCCATCGACCGGAATAATAGCGCCGGTCAGGAACGAGGCCGCGGGCAGGCACAGGCTCAACGTCATGTGGGCGACTTCCTCAGGGTGGCCATAGCGGGCAAGCGCTGTTCGGCGGCGCGCATAGATCGCCTTGTGCTCATCGCTGATCCGCGCCGTCATGCCTGTGGTGATCGGGCCCGGGCAGATACAATTGACGGTAATGCCGTCACGGCCGAGTTCGACCGCAAGCGAGCGCGTTAGACCGACGACGCCGGCTTTCGCCGCCGAATAGGGGCTGTGCAAGGCGGTAGCACCGAGCGCTTCGGTGGAAGCGATATTCACGATCCGCGGAGACTTCGATTTCCGTAGATAAGGCAGCGCGGCGCGGATCACGCGCTGATGCGCCGTCAGCATCACCGCCAATCCCTTCGCCCATGCTTCCTCATAACCGTCATCGTCGATCGCCATGCGCACCGAAATCCCGGCATTGTTGACGACAACGTCCAGCCCACCGAAGTGCTCGGCGATATCACCGACCACCTTGTTGATGTCGTCGCGACTGGCGATGTCGAGCGTCCATGCTTTTGCGATTTCGCCTCGGGCCGCGATCTCGGCCGCGACCGTCTCTGCGCCTTCGGTACCC
>VAZS01000354.1 GCA_005884855.1 Alphaproteobacteria bacterium
ATCAAGGCGCGGGCGCCAAACGCGATATGCGAGAAGATCACCACCGGCACGCACTCCAACCTGATGGTGAACCGGGTTAACCCGCCGTTCGACAATCCGGAGATCAGGAAAGCCATGTCACTTGCGATCGATCGCAAGGCCTTCAATGCGCTGCTGATGGAAGGATTGGCGCTGATCGGCGGGGCGATGCTGCCGAAGCCAGCGGGCGAATGGGGCATGCCGCCGGAAATGGTGTCCTCGCTGACCGGCTATGGTACCGAAACCGACAAGAATATCGCGCAAGCGCAAGCCATAATGCAGAAGCTCGGCTATGGCGAGAGCAAGCCGCTGCAGATCAAGATTCAAACCAGAAATCTGCCGACCTATCGCGATGCCGCGGTGATCCTGGCCGATCAGCTCAAGAAGATCTACATCGCCGGCGAGCTGGATATTCTGGAGACGCCGCAGTGGTACGCGAGGCTCGCACGCAAGGACTACACCATCGGACTGAACGTGACCGGCGTCAGCGTCGACGATCCCGACGGCAATCTCGTCGAGAATTATTCGTGCAAGTCGGAGCGCAACTATACGCAGTACTGCAACGCCGACGTGGATAGATTGCTATCGGCGCAATCCCGCGAACTGGACCGCGAACAGCGCAAGAAGATCGTGTGGGAAATCGAGCGTCTGCTGGTCGATGACGCCGCTCGCCCGATCATTATTTCCGGCGTGGCAGCCAATTGCTGGCAGCCTTACGTCAGGAACTACACGCCGCACGACAACAGTCAGTACAACACGTTGCGTTTCGAGGAAGTCTGGCTGGACAAGTAGACCGGCGTGCGAGGCGCGCTTCGCGGAGCGTTCTTTGTTATGCCTGCCCCTTGCGCACAGGGGAGAGGGATTCAAAGGCGACCGCCTCACCTCGGCAAATTTGTCGTTCCCATCAGGAATTGGTCGATCGAGCGGGCGCAGAGCCGACCTTCGCGGATTGCCCAGACCACCAGCGACTGGCCACGGCGCATGTCGCCGGCCGAGAACACGTTCGGGCGAGAGGTCTGATAATCCGCTGTGTTGGCGCGCACATTGCCGCGTTGGTCGAGATCGACGCCGAGCGTCTTCAGCAGGCCCTCATGCACCGGATGAACAAAGCCCATCGCCAGCAGCACAAGCTGTGTATCCAGTTCGAATTCGCTTCCCGCGATCGGGTTGAACTTGTCGTCGACATGCACGCAATGCAGTTTTGCTACTCTGGCGTTTTCGCCTGAGAAGCTCTGGGTCAGCACGGCGTATTCGCGCTTGGCGCCTTCGGCCTGGCTGGACGAGGTCCGCATCTTCAACGGCCAGTTCGGCCATGTCAGGCCCTTGTCCTCGTGCTCGGGCGGAGCGGGCATGATCTCGAGCTGCGTCACCGAAAGCGCGCCTTGCCGGAATGACGTGCCGATGCAGTCCGATCCGGTATCGCCGCCACCGATCACCACCACATGCTTGCCATCGGCAAGAATATCGGGCTCACCGCCGAGCGGCTCGTTGGAGACCCGGCGGTTCTGCTGCGGCAGGAAATCCATGGCGAAGTGAATGCCGTCGAGATCCCGGCCGGGAATCGGCAAGTCGCGCGCGGCTTCGGCGCCACCCGTCCCCTCGGCCTCCATCTGCGTCACCCGACGGTCGACGACGTACTTCTCCATCTTGAAATCTGGAATTCCGTAGCGCAACAGCCCGCCGGCCTTGGCGTACTTCTCGAACACGTGCACCTCGTGACCGGCGCGCGCGAGCT
>VAZS01000290.1 GCA_005884855.1 Alphaproteobacteria bacterium
GGATTTATTCCGGCCGTCCACGTTTTCCGTAGTCGCAACCAGGATGTGGATCGGCCTGACAAGACCGGGCATGACGGTCTACACATCGCGAGACATCTTTGGTCTGCCCTGATTGCCCTGCCCGTCGCCATCATTTGCTTCCTGTTCTGCGCGGTGCCGGCTTACGCCGATTTGAAAATCTGCAATCGAATGAGCTACGTGGTCGAGGTCGCGATCGGCATCGACGACAAGGCCGCCACCGCCACGCGCGGATGGTTTCGGATGGATCCGGCGGCGTGCCGGGTTGTGGTGCAGGGCACGCTGGCCGCTGACCGCATCCTGCTCCACGCGCGCGCGCTCGGCCTCTACGGCTCCTCACCCATTCCGCAGAGCGGCGGCGATATGCTGTGCGTCGCGGCCAACAATTTCGTCATCGCCGCGGCTCGCCAGTGCCGCAGCGGGCAGACGCCCGCGCCTTTTACCCAGATCAATCCGACGCCGGCCGGCGATGGCAATTTGGTGGCTTATCTTGCCGAAGACAGCGAGTATGACGACGAGCAGGCTCGGCTCGCCGGGATTCAGCGGTTGCTGCTGATCGCGGGCTATGATGCCGCCCCGATCGACGGCGTCGACGGTCCCAAGACTCAAGCAGCACTAGCGGCTTTCCTGAAAAACCGGGGCCTGACGCAGGATGTCGTGCAGGGACCGAATTTTTTCGCGAGCATGATCGAGGCGGTCCAATCGCCTTCTTCCACCGGGCTCACCTGGTGCAATGACACGCCTCACAAGATCATGGCTGCGGTCGCTACCGACGACGGCAAGACCGTGGTCAGCCGCGGCTGGTACCGGGTCGATCCCGGCAAATGCCTGCATCCCGATGTCATTGGTCAGCCCAGAAGCATTTTCAGTTTTGCGGAAGCGGTCGATGCCGACAACCGCACGCTTAAGTTCAGGGACAAGCCACTGAATTGGGGCGGCGCTACCCAGCTTTGCACCCGCGAGAGCAAGTTCGAAATCAATGAACAGGGCGACTGCGGCACCCGCGGCCTCGCGGTCAGCGGCTTTGCCAGCGTCGATATGTCGAGTGGCGGCAAGACGCTTCGCTTTGCGATGCCGTGATGGTAGGTCCTCCTCCAACTCATTCCATCGTCGTCCCCGCGAAAGCGGGGACCCATAATCCCAAATGTTTGTTGTTGCGAAGCCCGGAAAGCAAAGGCAACGAGGACTGCCGTACTCCGCGGTGTATGGGTCCCCGCGCCCCGTGCGCAATTGCGTACTAGGCGGGGACGACATGATAGAGCGATGATGAAAAAATCCCGCCTCTTTACCGATATCGACACCTGGGTGTTCGACCTCGACAACACGCTTTATCCGCATCACGTTGATCTTTGGCATCAGGTCGATGCGCGGATTGGCGAGTTCGTCGGCGCCTTCCTCGGGGTTTCCGCAGAGGAAGCCCGTCGGATCCAGAAGGACTATTACCGGCGCTATGGCACCACCATGCGCGGCATGATGAGCGAACACGGCGTGCACGCCGACGACTTTCTCGCCTATGTGCATAAGATCGATCATTCACCGCTACAGCCGAACCCCGCGATGGGCGCCGCGATCGCAAGGCTGCCCGGGCGCAAGCTGATTCTGACCAACGGCTCGACCGACCACGTCGACAAGGTTCTGGAGCGGCTCGGCATCGGCTCGCATTTCGAGGCGGTGTTCGACATCATCGCTGCCGAGCTTGAACCGAAACCGGCGCCGCAGACCTATGAGAAATTCCTGCGCCTTCATCAGATCAAGCCCACGACCTCGGCGATGTTTGAGGACCTGGCGCGCAACCTTGTGGTGCCGCACCAACTGGGGATGACTACGGTATTGGTAGTGCCCGACGGCACCAAGAAGGTGGTGCGCGAGGACTGGGAGCTCGAAGGGCGCGATGCGGCCTATGTCGATCACGTCACCGACGATCTGACCGGGTTTTTAGAGAAGTTGACCTCGAAGACGTAGTTTCCGACCTGCCTGGCGTGTAGCCCGGATGAGCGCAGCGATATCCGGGGCAGGTAGCGCACCCGCAATCGCTTTGCTCATGCGGGCTACGAAAGGGAGCGTGCCTTGTAGCCGGGACGACGTGAGAGCGAGCCTTGACTCCCCTCGCCCGAATCCCGACAAAGCCTCCGAATCCAAAAAGCCTTTGATCCCGCTCGCCAAGGAAATCCGATGTCTTTGCCCGCCCTGGAGTCCACCATCAACGCCGCGTTCGATGCACGCGACGGCATCTCGACCGCGACCACGGGCGAAGTCCGCGATGCGGTCGATCGTGCGCTCGAGCTGCTCGATCGCGGCGAGGCGCGGGTCGCCGAGCGCCAGACCAGCGGCAAATGGAAAGTCAATCAGTGGCTCAAGAAGGCGGTGCTGCTTTCGTTTCGTCTCAACGACATGAGCGCGATCTCCGGCGCTCCGGGAAAAGCCTCGTGGTGGGACAAGGTGCCGTCGAAATTCGATGGCTGGGGCGAAAACCGGTTTCGCGACGCAGGGTTTCGAGCGGTGCCTGGCGCGATCGTCCGCCGCTCGGCTTACATCGCCAAAAACGTGGTGCTGATGCCGTCTTTCGTCAATCTCGGCGCCTATGTTGATGAGAGCACCATGATCGATACCTGGTCCACAGTCGGTTCCTGCGCGCAGATCGGCAAGCGCGTACACATCTCGGGCGGAGTTGGCATCGGTGGCGTGCTGGAGCCGTTGCAGGCGGAACCCGTCATCGTCGAGGACGATTGCTTCATCGGCGC
Source organism: Alphaproteobacteria bacterium (assembly GCA_005884855.1). Lineage (GTDB taxonomy): Bacteria > Pseudomonadota > Alphaproteobacteria > Rhizobiales > Xanthobacteraceae > Bradyrhizobium. Next base: position 2,760 of record VAZS01000290.1, read on the forward strand.
GCGCTCGGAAGTCGCCGAAGGGGTGATCGTGCGCAAGGGCGCGGTGCTGGCGATGGGCGTGTTCCTCGGCGCCTCCACCAAGATCGTCGATCGCGATACTGGCGAGACCTTCATCGGCGAAGTCCCGGAATACGCAGTGGTGGTGCCGGGGACATTGCCGGCCCGGCCATTGAAAAATGGTCAGCCCGGTCCCTCCACCGCCTGCGCCGTGATCGTCAAGCGGGTTGACGAGCGCACCCGCGCCAAGACCAGCATCAACGAGTTGTTGCGCGATTAAAGCCTGAGAAGCGATGAACGACGCCCTCTCCATTGCCCGCGATCTCCTGCGCTGCCCGTCGGTAACCCCGGCCGATGCGGGCGCATTGGGCGTTGTCGAA